>CAILBQ010000628.1 GCA_903832475.1 uncultured Acidobacteriota bacterium
CCACCCGCTGATGAACAAAGCCATTCAGGATCAGCTTGCGCCGGGGTCGACGTTCAAAGTAATCATGTCGGTAGCCGGCTTGCAGGAAGGCGTGGCGCAGAACATGCGCGTGAACTGCGCCCACGGCGGCACGTTCTTTGGGCGCTTCTTCAAGTGCGATAAGGCGCATGGGGTACTCGCCATTCAGCAGGCGCTGCCACTGTCCTGCGACACGTTCTTTTACGCGCTGGCGGAAAAGCTGGGCATCGACACCATTGCCAAGTACGCGACCGGACTGGGGCTCTCGCAGAAAACGGGTATCGATCTTCCCAACGAGATGGCGGGGATCATGCCGTCCACTAAGTGGAAGATGAAGAATTTTCACGAGAAGTGGTATGCCGGCGAAGTGATCTCGGTGGGCATCGGGCAGGGTGCGGTTGCGGTGACTCCATTGCAGTTGGTCCGGGCGCTGTGCGGAGTAGCCTCGGACGGCCATCTAGTCCGGCCGCACGTGGTCGACTCCGGGCAATTGCCGGCGCAATTCAAGCAGGCGCTGCTGGACACGTATTCGGGAGTAGGCGAGACGCAGGTTTCGCTGGACTCGGACACCTGGATGACGGTGACCGACGGCATGGCGGCGGCGACCACCACAGGGACGGCGGCTGCCTCGCACCTCGACGGAATCGATTTTGCCGGCAAGACAGGCACGGCCCAGGTAGTCGGCGGAGGCGATACGCACACCAAGGGCGGCGCGAGGACACCGAATGCCTGGTTTGTCGGCATGGCGCCGCGACGCAACCCGGAAATTGCCGTAGTGGTGCTGCAGGAGCATGGCGACTGGGGCGCAGGTTCAGCAAAGCTGGCGGCGCAGGTGATCACCGCCTATGTGAACAAGAAGCGCAAGCAGGAGAACAACCTGCTGCTCCAGGCCAATACACCGTCGAAGCCGATCGAGGTAGGTGCAGTCTGGTCTACGCCGCAGGAACCGGAAGCCGGCGGAAAAGCAGCTACGGAAAAAGCCTCCGCGGGGAAAGTGCCCACCGCAGCGGCGGCTGGCTCTAAGACTGTTCCCGGCAAGGTGGCTTCGACTCGCCGGCCGGACAACGGTGCGATCCAGCCTGATCCGGCCAGAGGAATTGCAGGCGCGTCTCAGGTGGCGAGTTCGACGGGCGGCCATTTTTTCCTGCCGGTCTCAAAGAGCGGGGAGGTCTTGCCTCAGCCGACTGTTTCGACTCCCATATCTGATCCCAAAAGCGGGTCAAATGTGGCGCGCCCAGGTTCGGCACTGCCCGCGGCGTTGCCGGCTCGCTTTCGCGGAGTGGTTTTCTAGTGCAACGAATGTTGAAATTCCGCGACTTCGACTGGATGCTGCTTGGCCTGGTTCTGATGCTGTGCACGATATCAGTGCTGGAAATCTACTCGGCCACGTTGAATACCAAGTACCACGGATTCCATACCAAGCAGGTCTACTGGATCCTGGGCGGGATCGTGGTCATGTTTGTCATGTCCAAGATCGACTACCATCGCCTGCTGGATATCGTCTGGTGGGCATATGGATTTTGCCTGCTGTCCCTGGTTGCGGTGAAGCTGGTGGGCACCAAGGTCCTTGGTGCACGGCGCTGGATCAAGCTGGGGCCGATGCACTTTCAGCCGTCGGAGTGGGTCAAGCTGGTGCTGATCGTCATGGTTGCGCACTATTTTGCCAACCTGGGTGGCAAAAGCCTGACCTGGAAAGAGGTTTTCAAGGCGATCGGGCTGGTCGGGGTGCCGATGCTCCTGGTGCTCATTCAACCCGACCTGGGAACGGCGCTCACCTACACGCCGATCCTGCTGGCCGGTCTGTTCCTGGGCGGAATCCAGTGGAAGCAGGCGCTGATTCTCGTCTCGGTCGGGCTGGTCCTGATTGCCGGGGCCTGGACCAGCGGCAAGGTGTTGAAGCCGTACCAGAAAGCGCGGCTGACCAGCTTTATCAATCCGGACAATGATCCCAAGGGCTCCGGCTACCAGATTCGGCAGTCGCTGATTGCAGTCGGCTCCGGCGGCGTCTGGGGCAAGGGCGCGGAACAGGGGACGCAGACCCAGGGCGATTTCCTGCCCATCCCGCACGCGGACTTCATTTTTGCGGCGTTCAGCGAGGAGCACGGGTTCACCGGCGCCTTCCTTGTACTGCTGCTATACTTCGTGATATTGATGCGTTTGATTCAAAACGCTCAAACGGCCGCGGACATGTCCGGTTCTCTCCTGGTTATGGGAGTGGTCGCCGTGTTGACCTTTCAGATCGCGGTCAATGTTGGCATGGTCATCGGTTTTATGCCGGTCACTGGAATTCCTCTACCGTTAATGAGTTACGGCGGGTCTTCGGTGTTGTTCACATTTCTGGCGCTGGGCGTGGTGATGAACGTGCGCATGCGGCGTTTTGTGAACTAGGGCGCTGTCTCAGGGTTGGGCGGTCGATCAAGCCGCCGGACGTCCGAGACTGGCAGGGTCGCAAAGCTTTCAGCAGGATTTTTCAACTTTCGCCCGAGATGGCGCGGAAGATAAGCAGTACAAGGAAACCATCACTTCGCCGGCAGGTTTCGATTGCAAACAGCCCCGGCAGGATTGGGTGAATGAGCACGCAGAGACGGGTAGAGCAGGACCAGGAACAATGTGCCTTTGAGACGGCGGTGCCAGACGGCTTTTTCATGTGGAAAAAGTCCTCCGGGAACGACGTGGTCGAAGGAACTGTCTTGGTTTTTGCGGACCGCTTGCACACGGGAGCAATCAGCACCCGTTCGCCGCACTATGCGGAGAACGTGGATTCGTTGACAGGCTCAGCTAGCGGCAGAACGGCATCGTTTTCCTTTCAGCGGTTTGGGAAGACCTGGGATGTCACAAACTCTCTGAACTCCAGTAGTTGCTGTCAGTGGCGATTTGGCCACGGGTCAGGATCCTCTTACCAACAGCTTCCCTTGATTTCCCCCCTCCTATCGAGCGCTTTTCGATGCGACCAGTCGTTCGCTGGCTTATCTGAGCCAGTGACGGCTGCTTTCTATCGCGTCATGCAGTCGGCCTTGCCGCAGGTCCCAATGGACGGATTGTCCTGGGACGGAAAGGCAACATGGCCAAGGAAATTTGTATCTCCAGCACGCCGCATGAAACGCGGCTTGCCATTCTGGAAGACGATCAACTCGCCGAGATCTATTACGAGCGGGAAAATGAATACACACTCGCGGGATCCGTATATAAAGGCCGCGTAACTCGAGTTTTACCGGGAATGCAGTCGGCGTTTGTCGACATCGGGCTGGAACGCGACGCATTTCTGTATGTCACCGACTTCCTGGAGATGGAAGACCAGGAAGATACGGATGAAGTCGAACGAGCTTCTGCGCAGGGCGATACCGTGCGCGTGCCGAGTTCGACTACCGCCGCCAGTCAACCGCAAGCAAATCAGCGCGGCGGTCGTGATGATCGCGGCGGCGACCGCGGCGGACGCGAGCAGCGTCCTCGCCGAGATGGGCGTGAAGGCCGGAGCGAGATTCGTCCCACGCTCACCGATGGCGCAACGCCGACACCGTATTCCATTCCGCCTGTCGGTTCTGGACTCAGTGGGACCGGAGTTCCGCAGGAGCCCGCAGCGATCCC
>CAILBQ010000629.1 GCA_903832475.1 uncultured Acidobacteriota bacterium
CGGAACACCGCCCACCAGCAAAACCCGCCGCATCATCACCGATCAGCTCGTCATGTCCCTGGGCATGGCCCATGACCTGAAAGACATGCAGACCATCGCCAAAAAGGCCATCGCCGACGATCCCGAATACCCGCTCAACTACTACAACCTGGCCTGCGCCGACGCCGAAATGGGCAACGCAGCCGAGGCCAGAGTCCACCTTCAGCAGGCCTTCGATCACCGCGCCAATGTCCTCAAAGGTGAAACCCTGCCCGACCCCGCCAGCGATGAATCCATCCTCAAACTCAAAAAGGACGAGGCCTTCTGGAATTTCGTTCTCGCTCTCCCCAAATCCTGAAAGCCAAATCATCGAACCGGGGCAGGTGCCCAGACCTCGGCCTCGATCATTCCGTACGCCACGCCGGAGAACTGTGCCCCATTCATCGCAGTTGTATCGCGATGAGTGGGCGGGCAACCTTCGATGCCGACGACCGGCTCGGCGGGTCACCCAGGTCTGAAATCGAACAACCGAGGGTGCCCCACATCTCGCTTTTGTGATGTGCGATTCTCCAACCCAGACCGAGCTCTTGAAAGCAAAACCTCCAGGGAAGGTGGCATGACCTACAATGCGTCATGACTCAGGCACAGGTCCGTTATCGATCCTGCGGAGAAACGGCAGGCGACCCAGACCTCGGCCTCGATCATTCCGTACGCCACGCCGGAGAACTGTGCCCCATTCATCGCAGTTTTATCGCGATGAGTGGGCGGCCAACCTTCGATGCCGACGACCGGCTCTCGATCGAGACTTACGACAGGAGTGGCCGGGCCCCCGGTCTCGGCTTTCAGATCGGAGATCTCTTAAACGGCACAGCTACCGGACCCTGAGTCATGATCCCATCGCGAGGCCAAGGCATCAGCGCAAGTTCGCGCTGAGCTGCGATCACCCATTCAAACGCGCAAGAGCCCCAGGCTTTCTGGGGCTCTTGCTTTAGATACTCCACAAACCTGACGGCGAGAAAAAGCACGACCTGCGCGCTCATCGTTCGTCGTTCAACTCACTTGGGTGGATTGGCATTGCAGAGGCATGTTCCTCCCTGACAACACGAATAATACCCTGCGGCGCAATTCACCGTGCAACCTCCGGCGCCGCACTGGCTCGACCCAGGGCCTCCCGCAACGCACTGCGTGTTCGGGTCTGTTGAATTGGCAACTGGGGCGAACATGCCAGACGAATTCGAGCGAATTGCCGCAGGGTTGAACCCGCTTGACAACAACGCAATACGCCCTGTCCTGGCTAACTCATCTATCTCTTCAGTGGAGATTGGTTTACTCTCGCCAAAACGGGAGATTCCGTAGACAGGAAATTCATCCAACGTCATATCATCGAAAGTAGCGGGGCGTTGCCGGTCCTGAAACTTGAAAAGGAAACCATGCGCCCGTCCCCCAGGAAGGACTGCCAACAAACCGTCTCCCGCCAGCACCCGCGCGTTGCCGCTCCAGGCACTGGCAATGACACTCCCCGCCTGCTGAACGCGGAAAACAATCTGATTTGTTTTGGTATCGGTAGGATAACTCAGAGTTAGCGCTATCGTGACTTCTTTTCGATCCACGTTGGGTATGACGCGCACTGACCCGCTGTAACCTTCGATGTGAGTTGTTTCGTTTCCAGGCTGGGCCAGACTGCTTCCCACGGCAAAAAACGATATAAGTGCAAGCGAAAGTCCAATAACTTTTCTGTTGGCCAATGCAAACCCTCTCAATAACTGGCGCAACCATAGCAGGCACGGTGAACCCTGTCAAAGTGACGTCATCCCCATGGCCCCATGGCAGCGCAAACGCAGCTTGCTCTCCCATATCCTCAACCGTGCGTCTTGGGGAAATAGGGGAAACAGGGGGACATGATACCTATTTGGCGGGTCACCCAGGTCTGAAATCGAACAAACGAGGGTGCCCCACATCTCGCTTCTGAGATGTGGGATTCTCCAAGCCAGACCGAGCTCTCGAAAGCAAAACCTCCAGTGAGGGTGGCATGACCTACAATGCGTCATGACTCAGGCACAGGTCCGTTATCCATCCTGCGGAGAAACGGCAGGTGGCCCAGGCATCGGCCTCGATCCTTCCGTACGCCACGCCGGAGAACTGTGCCCCATTCATCGCAGTCTTATCGCGATGAGTGGGCGGGCAACCTTCGATGCCGACGATCGGCTCGCTCCTGAAACCTACGACGGCAACGGCAACACCATTGCCACCGGCGGAAAGACATTCGCCTACGATTCAGAGAACCATCTGACCTCGATGGCGATCGGCCACGGCCACCATTTCTGTAAGGCATGAAGAGACGGTTTACAATTTCACTCTCGACAAAGATCACGACTACTTCGTCGGTCAAACTGGCTTCCTGGTTCACAACGCCCCGGCTTGTGGATGCAAATGGGGTCGGGAGGGCCATCACATTGTTCCGGAGAACATGCAAGGATCTGGGTCAGCCAAGGGAGTGCTTGGCCGCGCGGGCATAGGAATCAACGACCTCATCCATCTGTTACCGCTTGACTACTTCTATCACCGGAAAATCCATACCGGTGCATATATGGACTGGATCAATTAAACCCTCGAAGATGCGGAAATGCCGGTCAACCAATCGGATGCACGCTGCAGGGGATCGGGCAGCAGATTCTTGGCGGCACCGCAACTTTCTAACAGTCCAAGGTGAGGAATGAAGGTATTCGAAGTCGTGCCAGATTTCACTTTTCAGAGTTTTCATACCTCTGATCCAGAGTCTCAAGAGTTTTGCGAGGTTGTGTACTCAAGGGAGCTTGGTAGATGTGAGCCGATATTGCCGGGGTGGAGACCACTACGGCTATTTGAGGAATCGGCCAAGTTGAAGAACGGAAACTTTGCACGCTCCTGGGGGGGAGGATTCGTCATTGATGATTACGCACGGAACGCCTTGGGGACGCTTTTAGAGGGCAAATGTGAGTTCCTCCCTTTGTTGCCGCACAAGGGCGAAGTATTTCACGTCATGAACCTACTAAGATGCGTGGATTGTTTGGATGAAACGAGGACCACACGGCTCGTTCTTAAAGAGACGGGACAGATGCTAACCCAGATAGAGAAATACTACTTTGTCCCCGAACGCGTTCCCGAATCGATTCTATTTAGGCTGCCAAAGCGCTCCGCTGTATTCACAGCAACTGGGTTAAGTAATCCCGAGTCAGAATTCAAGACCGTCGTCGAGCATAAGAGCTTGACTGGATTGAAATTTAAGGAGTTGTGGTCTGACTCTGACTAGCCTTTCAAGACGTCTTCTCGGGAGCTGATCCTGGACGGCCTTCCAAGCCGCTGGGGTCTGCCATTAGCAACGACTCTGCGAGCCCTACGTGGTCGACGCCTTCAACACCGGGCTGACCGCCCAAGGCATATAGCGCATCAAAAGCTCCGTTGTATTCTGCCGTTCTTGCAATGAGACTCAGCTCTCTGCGGGTCGCTCCGAGAGCCAGAAGGCGGCTAAGAATCGGGCCTATATCCGCAAATGGCGCGTTAGGGTAACGCTGCGACATCGCGATTTCCTTGTCGATCCAATCCTCCTGCATGTAGACATTGATATGGTTTGTCCATAGGTGCTCCAAAAACTCATCGCGCGTTGCCACGGGAAAGGCCTTTCCGGAGCGTCTCAGCTCTCACGTTAGCTGCCTCATTGTACAAAGCTAGTGTAGTGAAACGGCAGGTGGCCCAGGCATCGGCCTCGAACATTCCGTACGCCACGCCGGAGAACTGTGCCCCATTCATCGCAGTTGTATCGCGATGAGTGGGCGGCCAACCTTCGATGCCGATGACCGGCTCCCGAGCGAGACTTACGACAGGAATGGCCGGGATCCCCGGTCTCGCCTCTGAGACCGGAGATCCCTCCTTCCAAGCCATCTCCATCCCGCAATCTCCGCTGTCAAGCCCCTCCCGCCATCTTTCTCACCACCCCACCCATCCGTTACCCCCGCCGTTCCTCCCTCCAAACCATCGCAAACCCCTGCCAAATGCCCCTCCCAAGCACTTTCCCAAATCGGGAACCGCTCGCCAGCAAGCCTCCAAAAACTCCCCCACCCTTTGCGCATCCTCTCCACCCAAACGCGCACAATAAAAGCGATGGCAGAAGCAGTCCCCACGGAGGCTCCGGCCACCGAAGGGAGAACTGCGCATGAAAGATCCATCGGCCTGCCTCAACAAGCTTCCCGAGTTATTGCACGTCTACCAAAAGGGAATACGGGAAGCGGAAGCCAAAAAAGCCGCCAACGCCGTCCCCAGCCATACCCCCACCCCACCCTCCGGCAACTCCTCCGTCGACCACTGCTGTCGCGCCTACGAGCTCGCCTGGGAAACCGCCAAAGAACGCGGCGCCGGCCGCAACGCCGTCAAAGCCGAAGCCGAACAAGCCTTCCGCCGCGCCATGCCAACCCTCGCCGGCAAGGAAAACATCCGCGACTTCGTCGCCTGCGTCGCTCACGGCGTCCTCATCGAGGCCATCTCCGGACCCGACGCCGCCCGCCTCCTCTACGCCGCCCAGATCGCCGTTCCCGCCAACAAAGCCTTTCAGGACGCCTTCCGCATCCCGCCCGGCTTCTTCCTCCAGCCAATCGACTCCCCCACCGCTCAGCCCATGTCACCACAACTTCGCACCTACCTTTCCGGCGCCACTCCCCGCACTGACCCCAATCCCACCACCTGACCCCCCGCCCCCCCCCGGGGGTACGCCGCCTTTTCTTCGCCTGACGAGATTCTCACGAAATCCGCATCGCCTCTTCCAGCGCATTGTTCATTGCTTCAAACCGCGCCCCGCATCCCCGGCCGCCACTCGTCTACACTCAAGTCGACCATGGCGCCCAACATCCCTCCACCGGCCGGGAAGCATCCTTACCCGCCCGGCCCGCCGTTCCTGCCGCGGCTGCTCGACGGCAGCGTGTTTCGCGAAAACGCCGCGGAGTTCATGCTCCACGCGGCGCAGCGCTATGGCGACCTCGTCCACTACAAGGCCTTCGGACGCCACGTCTATCAGCTCAACCATCCGGCGCTGATTGACGACTTCTTCATCAAGGACGCCTCGCGTCATCACCGCAACCTCGTCATGCAGCGCGGCCGCGCCGTGCTGGGCAACGGCCTGCTCACCAGCGAAGACCCGCTGCACATGCGTCAGCGCCGCCTCGCCCAGCCCGCTTTTCATCGCAGCCGCATCGCCGCCTACGCCGACATCATCGGATCCCAGGCCGAGGCCATGACCGCGCGCTGGCAATCGGGCTCGACCCGCGACCTGCGCGAAGAAATGCTGGCCATCGCCCTGCGCATCGTCGGCCAGTGCCTGTTCGGGCTGGACCTCGACTCCGGCGCCGAATCCGACACGGAGATCGCGAATATTTCGTCGGCAGTCTCGGCCTTCATGGGATTTCTTCCCCTCGCCTTCCTGCCCTTTCCCGAAATTCTCCAGCGCCTGCCCGTCCCTGCCATGCAGCGCATCCGCCGCAGCCGCGTCCAGCTCGACCGCCTCATCTACGGCATGATCCACGAGCGCCGCAAGGACTCGATCGATCGCGGCGACCTGCTCTCCATGCTCATGGCCGCAACAGACGCGGAAGATCCGTCCGCCGCGCGCATGTCCGACGAACAGCTCCGCGACGAGTGCCTGACGATTTTGCTCGCCGGCCACGAAACCACCGCCAACGCGCTCAGCTTCGCCTTCTGGCTCCTGGCTCGCCATCCTGAGGTTCAGGCTGCAGTTTCCGCCGAAGCGCGCAGCGTGCTCGCCGACCGCCCGCCGGCCGCAGCCGATTACGCACGTCTGCCCTACGCGACTCAGGTCTTCGCCGAAGCGCTTCGCCTCTATCCGCCCGTCTGGGTCACGGCCCGCACCTCCGCCGAGCCTTACGAGATCGCCGGTTATCCAATTCCGCGCGGAGCTGCGGTGATCGCTCCGCAATTCGCCGTGCACCGCGACCCGCGCTACTTCCCGGAGCCCGACAGGTTCGACCCGGCGCGCTTCTCAGAGGCCAACAAGGCCAATCGTCCGCGCTATGCCTATTTCCCGTTCGCCGGCGGCAACCGCCAGTGCATCGGCGAAGGCCTCGCCTGGATGGAAGGCGCCTTCGTGCTGGCCGTGGTCGCGCGCGACTTTCGCCTCACGCTGCCGCCCGGCGCGCCGCGAGAAATCGAGTTCCAGCCCAGCGTCAGCCTGCGCCCGCGAAAGCCCGTTCTCCTCCATCTCGAACGCAATGGAGGACAGAACCTTGCTTCCCCGTGTGCAGAATGAGTCTTTCCTAATAACAAATCATCAAATAGGTTGATAAGAAGTCACTGAGATTCCCGACTTCGTCGATAATAGAAACTGACCTGTTGCATTCTCGAATCGAGCTAGAAGACAACCATGCCCAGCACCCAGAACAAGGACTATTACGGCACTCTTGGCGTGAAGAAAACCGCGTCGTCGGACGAGATCCGCAAGGCGTTCCGCAAGCTCGCGCGCAAATATCATCCCGACGTGAACCCCAACGACAAAAAGTCCGAGGAAAAGTTCAAGGAAATCTCCGAAGCCAACGACATTCTTTCCGACGAGAAGAAGCGTAAGATCTACGACCAGGTCGGCTTCTACTCCGACCAGATCGATCCGGCTACGGCCGAGGCGTACGCGCGCCAGCAGTCGAATCCGCGGCAGAGCCCGCCGGTCGACTTCGGTGGCTTCGACTTCTCCGGCTTTCAGCCCGGCGCGGGCAGTGCGGGACCAGGACAGACCAGTTCCGGCTCGGCCAACTGGGGCAGTTTCCGCGACATCTTCTCGGGCATTTTTTCCGGCAACGAAGGCGGAGCGGCGACGCAGCAGCGGCGCGCCCGCGGACCGCAAGCCGGCGCTGACCTCGAATATCAGGCGCCCATCGACTTCTGGACGGCGATCCGCGGCGGCAACGCGCGCATTGAAGTCCATCGCCAGGAAATCTGTCCGACCTGTCACGGACAAGCCTCGTCAGGCGCGCCCATGCAATGCCCGGAATGCAACGGCTCCGGCCAGGTCACGCAGATGGGCGGCCGCATGAAGTTCAATATTCCCTGCCCGCGCTGCGGCGGCTCGGGTCGCATCTCCAACGAATGCCCGACCTGCCATGGCGATGGCACGATCACTCGCACCGAGTCGATCGAGTTCCGCATCAAGGCCGGCACGCGCGACGGTCAGCGCATCCGTCTGCAGGGCAAAGGCAATGCCGGAACCAATGGCGGCGCGCCCGGCGACCTGTACGTGATAGTCCGCACCGGAACGCATCCTGTGTTCAGCCGCGTGGGCGACGATATTCATCTCAATGTGCCGATCACGCTGGCCGAGGCCACGCTGGGCGCCAAGGTCGATGTGCCGACCATCGACGGAGGACGCTCGCAGCTGCGCATTCCTCCGGGGACGCAGAGCGGACAGAAGCTGCGCATGCGCGAACGCGGCGTCGAAAATGCGGGCGCAGGCGTGCGCGGCGACCAGATCGTCACCGTCGATGTGGTCATCCCGCAACTGAACGACGAACGCAGCCGCGAAATCATGCGCGAGTTCGCCAAACTCAATAACCAGGACCCGCGCGTCACGCTGTTTGACAAGCTTTGATCAAGCTCTGAAACACGCCGTAACTCTGTTAAGCTTTACGCAAATTCACCAGGGTTCCTTATGGCCGCAAAACGCAAATCCAAAGGCGCGTACATGATCTCGGCAGTCGCCGAGATGTATGACATTCATCCGCAGACCCTCCGCTTGTATGAGCGCGAAGGCCTGCTTCAGCCGTCGCGCACCGAGGGCAACACGCGCCTCTACACCGACGAAGACCTGGAGCGGCTGGAGTTCATCCTCAACTTGGCGCGCGACCTGGGCGTGAACATCGCCGGCATCGCCATCATCCTTCAGATGCGCGAGCGCATGGAGGAAATGAATCGGCAGATGCACAGCTTTGTGGAGTACGTGCGGACGGAGATGCTGACGCAGATTCAGAACGCGGCGGGGCCGCAATCGAAGTCGGCCATGGTGCCGCTGCGCAAGCCGATGATTGTTCCGCGGGTGACAACCAAGGTCGCCACAGTTAGAACGACGAGCGCGCCGCGCAAGCCGCAGTAGGCCGCGTCAGACTGTCGCAGCCGCGCGCGGGCGGAAGAAAAGCCGCAGGCCAAGATACGCGAGCAGTCCGATCGGCCCGAAGAAAAAGGTCAACAGCAGCAGCGGAATCATGGCCAGGTGCGGGATGCCGCGTGAGCGCGAGTCGGCCAGTTCCCATCCACCGATGAACAGATCGAACGCCAGGTAGTGAATCCATCCCGCGGTGACCAGCCAGCGATCGGTGAACAGCAGCATCACGTCATCCAGCGTATTGAATCCGCCGCGATGGCCTGCCCAGTGGGCTGCGATCAGCAGGGTGTATGTAGCCGCGATGAGGGCGGGGATGCAGATCGCGCCAATCAGCCGCGGCAGGCGCTCGCGTGAGCGCTTTGGCCACAGCGGCGTTGTCAGCAAACATATCCAGCCAAGCATCGCCAGCATTCCGCAAATTTGAAAGATTCGATCGGCCGTCATCGCGCTGCTCCTATGGATTCCAGTTTGCCGCTGCGTTGATTTTGGTTTGCTTGCCGGCCTAGCCAGAGTAACGCGCCTGCGGAGCCTGCCAGCCAGCACACCCAACCGATCCAGGTTGGTTCATCCGGCCGCAGGAAGGCCTGGCCGCGCAGCGCCTGCCACAACGTGAGTGCGAAGAGGGCGAGAAAACTGGCCGCGACGATTTTCATCAAGCGCGACTGGCGACCTTCGGTCCAGCGGGCGCGGGTCATCCACCAGGCCAGCAGCAGTCCCTGCATGGCATGCAGACCCAAAAAGTGCGCGATGCGCAGGTCGCCGTGGTCGGCGCTCCATCCGGTGACGGACATTCCAGGACCGCCGTCGGACGCGCCTACCGTGTGGGCGCCGGATCGCGGCATGCCTTTGCCGGCGTGTGCGGCAGCGAGTTGTTGTGGCGTCGGCAGGCTCATCATGGAACCGGAAGCCATGCCGACAAGAGCCAAAGCCAGTCCCAGACGGACGGCCCAGGCCAGACTGCGATCGCGAAAGCGCTCCATGCAAGTGGCCACAAACAGGAGAACAGTACTGACGGTGAGAATGGCGATGCCGCTTCCCATCGCCATCCAGACGACGCTGTCGAATTTGGTGGCCAGGTTGTAATGGCTGCTGGTGTGGCGCGCGGCCTGCATGTCAATGAGCACGATTTCAAGGGCTAGCGATGCGGTCATGACTCGGCCCATCCATCGCGCCAGCCGCTGCGATCTTTCCATGCTGCCGATCATCCAGGCTACGGTAAAGCTGAACAGAGTGGTGGAGATGGCAAACTTCAGCGGCTTCAGCCACGCCGGACTGCCGTCTACGGTGGCCGGATCGAGAAGGAGGGCTGCCAGTGAAAAGACAAGGTCCGCGACCATTGCCCAGCCGAGAATGGCCAGCGAGGCTGAGCCCCGATAGGCTTGCTGGAAAAAGGTGAATCGGGCTGGCACAGGTTCTCGCGCGACCAGATTTCCAGAATTCATCACGGTTGTGGTTTGCATGTTCCGATCTCCCTTGACTGAACGCTTCAATGTTAATCACCATAACATGACGGCCAATTCCCGTAAAAGGAAATGTTAAACTTATTTACATAGCGAGAATTTTCGCGTCTATTCATGATGAGAGCGACCAGGAAGAAGGCAGAAAAAGCGGGCGCAAAGCTGGAACGGCTGTCGGCCGGGCGACAGGCCTATCATCACGGGGATCTGCGCGCCGCCCTGATTGCGGCAGGATTGGCATTGATCGAGCAGCATGGCGCCAAGGGCTTCACGCTGAAGGACGCGGCGCGCATGGCGGGGGTCAGCATTGCTGCCCCGTATCGGCATTTTGCCGACCGGGATGCGCTGCTGGCGGCGATCCAGGCGGAAGGCTTTGCGCGCTTCAATGCCGCGCTACTGGCCGCTTATCAGCAGGAATCGGACGCGCTTGCGCGCTTTGTCGAGCTTGGCGTGGCTTACGTGCACTTTGCGCTGGAACATCCGGCTCATTTTCGGGTGATGTTCAGCATGGAGTCGAAAGTCCGACCTGACCCGCCTGAGTTGCCGGAGGACAGCGACGGATTTTCGCTACTGGTCAAGGCGGTGACGGCTCTCTATCCGCAAGCTTCCCGGGAGCGGATTTACGACCTGGTGCTGGCCAACTGGTCGCTGGTTCACGGGTTTGCGCTGCTTACCATCGACGGGTCGTTTGCCGGCACGGTCGGTGCCATCCATGTGGAATCCCAGCTTCGGCGCACGCTGGCCTTTTTCGTACCCGCCTCCTTTTGAACCTTTTGGCATTGAATACGCGGGTATGCTTGAGCTGTGATGTTCGACCTCCATGCATTTTTGGACGCTCCGATCATTTTCACCCTCTTGGGCCTGGCCTGCGTCGGACTCGTGACCTCGACCATTTTTGCCGGAATGGTCGTGGCAGCGACGCGCCATCATGTGCGGACGCGGGAAGTTGACGAGCCTGACTTTACTCCGCCGTTGTCCTTACTCAAGCCGGTTCGCGGCCTCGAGCCTCAACTGGAAAGCCTGCTTACCACCTTCTTTCAGCAGGATTATCCGACCTACGAAATCCTCTTCTGCGCGGCCGATGCGGACGATCCGGGGCTGCTTGCCGCGCGCAACGTGGCGGCGCGCTTTCCTCAAATTCCTGCCAGATTTCTGGTGACCGGCGAGCCCAAGTACATCAGCCCCAAGGTTCATTCGCTGGAGCTGATGGAGGCCGAGGCGCATCACGACATCCTGGTGATCAGCGACAGCGACGTGCGCGTCACGCCAGATTACCTGAGGGCTGTGGCCCGGGCATTTCAGGATCCGAAGGTCGGCGGCATGACCTGCCTGTATCGCGGCGTGCCGTCGCAGGGCGGAATCTGGTCTCGTCTGGATGCGGTCGGGATGTCGGTCGAAATGTCGGCAGGCGTGCTGGTGGCCAACATGATCGAGGGGATGCAGTTTGCCCTGGGGCCGACCATGGCGTTTCGCCGCGAAGCGATCCGCCAGATGGGCGGGTTTGCGGTCACGGCTGCGTACCACTCCGACGATTTTGTGCTGGGCAATGAGACCTATCGGCTGGGCTGGAAGGTCGCGCTGAGCCATCATGTGATCGATCACATGGTGACCTGCGCGGAGATGCTGCCGTCGCTAAAGCGCCAGATCCGCTGGATGAAGTCGACGCGTTTCTCGCGTCCCAAGGGTCACTTCGGTACCGCGCTCACCTTCGGAGTGCCGTTTGGGCTGCTGGCTTTCTTCACCGCGCTGGCGGTGGGGCACCCTGTGCTGGCGGTTTCGCTGCTGGTGTGGAGCATCGCAACGCGCTGGATGATTGCGTGGGCTGCGGGAAGCAAGATTGTTCACGATCCAAGCCTGCTGGGTTTGTATGTGCTCTACCCCATCCGGGATGCGCTGGGATTCTGCTATTGGACGGCGAGCTACCTGTCGCGGAGTATCCTGTGGCGCGGCCGTCGCTACAATCTCACCGCTGGCGGCAGGCTCCAGGCCTGCGAGTAGGCTCCTGCAAGGGCGCCGATCGATTCTGCTTTTCACGGCCCAGTTTGATGCAATCCCCAGTCTTCACATTGAATTCAGGTTTCTCCCTGTATGCTCATGCTGCGCTCACAGCAGTGGTTTGCGTTGCCCTGAGTCAGCTTTCTTCGTACTGACTGGAGAATCGATCATGCCTGGAAAATCTCTCGCCCTTGTTTCCCTTGCCATCCTCTTACCCGTGGGCGCTGCAGCCCAGGCACCGGACAACGGTCCTTACAAAGTTCAGAAGATCCAGATGGTGGGGGGCGAGGGTGGCTTCGATTATGTGACGGCTGATGCGGAGGGGCGCAATCTGTACGTGGCGCGATCGGGACCCGCAGGGCACATCGGGGTTTTCAACCTGGACACGCTGGCGCCGGTCGGGGACATTCCCAACATCAGCGCGCATGGCGCCGCGGTCGACGCGTCGACGGGGCACGGATTCGCGACGTCGAAACCGGTGGTCATGTTCGACGCCAAGACGTTTGCCGTGATCAAGAAGATCGACGTCCAAGGCAATCCGGATGGGTACCTGAACGATCCTTTCAATCACCGGTTCTACATTCTTTCCCACGCCGAGCCGAATATCACGGTACTCGACGACAAGGATGGGTCGATCCTGGGCACGATCAACATTGGCGGTGCTCCGGAGCAAGCAGTGACCGATGGCGCGGGCAAGATCTATGTCGATATTGAAGACAAGGACTCGATCGCGGTCATCGATGCGGCTGCCATGAAGATGACGGGCAAGTACGATGTTTCGAGCAAGGGCGGAGGCTGCGCCGGGCTGGCGCTGGACGCGAAGAACGGCATCCTGTTTGCCGCCTGCCGCGACAAAAAGAACATGATCATCCTGTCTGCCGAGGACGGCAAGATCATCACCGATCTGCCGATTGGCGCGGGATGCGACGGGGCCACCTTCAATCCGGCGACGATGGAAGCTTTCAGTTCGCAGGGCGATGGAACGCTGACAGTGATCAAAGAAGAGTCGCCGACCAGCTTCAGCGTGGAGGAGACGGTTCCCACGCCGGCGCGGGCAAAGGTGTTGACGCTGGATGCGAAAACCAACCGGATTTACACCATCACCGCGGAGTATGGGCCGGTACCGGCGGCTCCCGCAACACCGACACCGGCTCCTGCTCCAGCAGCAGGCGGGCCGCCGGCGTGGATGCGTGGACCGCGCGCGCCGATGATTCCGAACTCGTTTCAAATCCTGGTGATTGGGAAGTAAGACTTAATTCAGCGGGCGGTCGGTCCAGAGGGTTTTGTCGGCGATGGTTTCGACGGGAATGAGCCTGGAATCGAGCAATTGCATGGCTGCCTGGCGGTGGATGTCCTGAGCGAAGAGCCATTTGCGCGGGCCGTGTCCCCATTGGACAGCCAGTTGGGCGGGGCTGAGGAAGATGTTCGGCGCGTCGGGGTAGCAGGATCCCCACAGCAGGGTCGATCCATTCCCGTGGGGAGAACAGCGTTCCATGACCAGCATGGTCGGCTTGCCGAAGAAGCGATGGGTGTAGAAGACCACCGACGAGGCGTCCGACTGGTCGCCGTAGATGATGAACTCGTCTTGAGGCGTGCCTTTGGCCAGGATCACGTTCGCCAGTTGCCGGGAGCTGAGCATGGGCTCAAAGCGGGCGAACGCGATGTGGGCGGCGACCAGGAACACAGCCGAGGTCAGCGCCACGCTCAAGGTTGCGGCCACGTTGCGGCGGGCCAGTCGCAGCAGCAGGCCTGCCGCCGGGCCGATCAGCAAGGCGATGGCGGCGGTCGCTGCCGGGAGGCGCAGCGCGGCGAAAGATGGGCCGGTCAGGTCGAACAGGTGGGACATGGACAGGGTGTAGTCGCCGACGGCGCGATGAGCCAGCAAGGAGCCGATGTCGGGGACGTAGGGGAGAGCACGCGAGGTCCACAGTCCCCAACCCAGGGCCGCGGCCGCGAGCAGGCCGACAACGGTGAAGACAGCATGGGCGGCCAGCACCCAGCCGCTGCCCGGCACACGGCTCTTGCGAGGCTC
>CAILBQ010000630.1 GCA_903832475.1 uncultured Acidobacteriota bacterium
GGAATTCCGCCACCGAGTCCTGCGTCACGCGCAGCACGCTGGTAAACGCATAGCCATTGTTGATGTCGTTTACGTCCACGCCATCCAGCGTGATATTCGATTGATCGCTGCGCCCGCCATTGACCGCGCCGCTGCGGGAGTCGCTGCCGTTGTTTCCAACCGCGCTGGTTCCATTGTTGTCATCTGTTCTTCCCAGGTAAGTTACACCCGGCTGCAGACTGAGCAGATCGGGCACGTTGCGCCCTTCAATCGGCAGCGAAGAAACCTGCTGCGTATCAAAGGCGTTGCCCATGGTCGCGTCCGTCGTATTCAGCACCGGCTGCACATCGCTGGTCACGTCAACATGTTCCGTAACGCCCGCTACGGGAAGTGTGACGTTCACCGTGGCCGGCTGGCTCACCAGCAGGTCCAACCCCTCCCGCTCAACCGGCTGAAACCCCGGCGCCGACACCACCAGGTTGTACTTCCCCGGCGTCAGTTGCGAAAACTGGAACTCCCCGCTGCCGTTCGTCGTGTTGTCGCGCGTAGCGCTGGTCGCGATCAGCGTCAGCTTTACACTTGCTCCCGGAACAATGGCGCCGCTCTTGTCGGTCACGCGCCCGCTCAGTGAAGTAGTCGCCTGGGCCATCGCTATCCCGCAGCAAAGGGTTGAAAATCCGCAAACCAGCAGCACGGTCAGACATGCGCTGAAGGAAGCCTGGATGGATCGACAGAATGTTTTCCACAACATGGCAGCCTCGCAAGAAATTGGGGACTAGGCGCTTGCGGCCTTTCTAGTTCTTATATGCTCAAACCCCACATTTCAAACAGAGAATTCGACTACCCTCCGCCGCTCTCCTTGAAGAACCCCATTCCACCTGCCCGACCGTCAATCCACTCCAGTGATAAACTCTGATAGTGCGGACCGATTTGGAAAGCCTGACGTCCACCGCCATGCAAACATCTCAAAGCAACCGTCTGAAACAGGAGGCAAGACCGTGTACCCAGAAATTATGGTCATCCCCATGCGCGAAGAATTGACCCGCGCCGGTATCCAGGAAGCCCGCTCCGCTGAGGAAGTCGACGCAGCCCTCGCCAAACCCGGTACCACCATGCTCGTCGTCAACTCCATCTGCGGCTGCGCTGCCGGCAAGATGCGGCCCGGCGTCCGCATGGCCCTCAGCCACAGCACCCTGCCCGACCGAAGCGTCACCGTGTTTGCCGGACAGGATCGCGAGGCTACCGAGCGCGCCCGCTCCTACTTCGAAGGCCACCCGCCCACATCCCCAGCCATCGCCATATTGCGCGAGGGCAAGCTGGTCTACCTCATGCAGCGCTACGTGATCGAATCCGCGACCGCTCCCCAGATCGCCGGCGAGCTCGTCCGCGCCTTCGACGAACTCTGCGCCAAAGCTACCGCGTAAGCCCCGGCAACATCTGTCCCAACAGAAAAGCCTCCCGCCCGGGAGGCTTTTCCTGTTTGCCTTCGAAGGCCTTAGTCGCCTTCCGCAGCTACGGGCAGCGCCTGCACCTTGCTGTGCTTCAGCGAATACCCAAAGTAGATCAGCAGCCCCAGCAGAAGCCAGCCGATCATCACTTCCCAAGTGAAGAGCAGCAATCGCGTCATCAGGTACACCGCCGACAGAATCCCCAGAATCGGAACCAGCGGCACAAGCGGCGTCTTGAAAGGCCGATGCATGTTGGGATGTCGTACACGGAGAATCCAGACGCCTGCGCACACAATCGTGAACGCCAGCAGTGTCCCGATGTTCACCAGCTCCGACAGCACGTCGATGTTAAAGAACGCAGGCATGATCGCCGCGAACGTCCCGAACACGATTGTCGTAATCCACGGCGTGCGGAACCTGGGATGAATGGCCGAAGCCCACTTCGGCAGCAGCCCATCCTTCGACATGGAGTAGAACACCCGCGTCTGTCCCAGCAGCATCACCAGCATCACCGTCGCCAGCCCAAAGACAGCGCCGATTTTGACCAGCAGCGATCCCCAGCCCACGCCTGTCGCATCAATGGCCAGCGCCACCGGCGCGGAAACATTGAGCGTCTTGTAGCTGACCAGCCCGGTCAGTACCAGTGAAACCAGGATGTAGAGAATCGTGCACACCACCAGCGACCCCAAGATGCCAATCGGCATATCTCGCTTGGGGTTCTTCGCTTCCTGCGCAGCCGTCGACACAGCATCGAAACCGATATACGCAAAGAAGATGGAAGCCGCAGCCGTCGGAATCCCTCCCCACCCGAAATTTCCGTGACCATCTGCCGGCGGGATAAACGGATGCCAGTTCAGCTTCGCAACCCCAGGGTGCTGGTACAGAAACCATCCACCCACAACGATGAAGACGCCAACGATCACCAGCTTGATGATGACCACCGCAGAGTTGAAATTGGCCGATTCCTTGATGCCGATTACCAGGATCGTCGTAATCGCCAGAACAATCGCCACCGCAATCAGATTCACTACGCCGGTTGCGTGCTGCAGCCCGGCCCCACTCACCCCAGGTGGCAAGGATGCCAGCGGCATCCACTGCTCATGGTAGAAAACCAGTGGCGTGCCCGTCGTCGCCGTAATCTGAGGCGGCAGATAGATATGAAACTGCTGCAGAAGGCTGTTGAAGTAGCCTGCCCAGCCCGAGGCCACCGTCGCAGCGCCAAAGGCATACTCCAGCGTCAGATCCCATCCAATGATCCACGCCACCAACTCACCCAGCGTGGCATAACCATACGTATAGGCTGAACCCGCAATCGGAATGATCGAGGCAAATTCCGCATAGCAAAGCCCCGCAAACGCACACGTGATGCCCGCGACCACAAAGCTCAGGGCTACCGCTGGACCCGCACGCAATGCCGCTGCCTGCCCCGTCAGCGTGAATATCCCTGCCCCAATCACCGCACCAATACCAAGGGTGACAAGATTCAGAGCGCTCAACGAGCGCTTCAGCGTGTGTTCGCCTTCTTCACTTGCCTCTTGCGTCAACAGTGACAGCGGTTTGATGCGTAATAGCCTGGACATGAATTAGGGTTCTCCTCCTCGGAGCTTGGTCTAAGGTTGAAACTGGCCAGCGGATCGCCGCGACCAGAATAGATAAACAGGAATGCCTAGCAGGACGATGATCAAGCCAGGCCATGTGTATTGGGGCTTGTACCGCAATAATACGACACAGATCCACGCAGCCATCACGATGTAAATGGCCGGCAGCACCGGGTAGCCCAGAGCCTTGTACGGTCTCGGCTCGTTCGGCCGCTTCACCCGCAGCACAAACAACCCAACGATAGTCAGAATATAAAACAGCAGCACGGCAAACACGATGTAATCCAGAAGCTGCCCGTACGACCCTGAAATACAAAGCACCGCCGCCCAGCACGCCTGCACGATCAACCCTGCCGCCGGCGTCTTGTACTTGGGATGCAGTTTGCCCACCGCCTTGAAGAACAGCCCGTCCCGGCTCATCGCGTAATACACGCGCGCGCCGGCGAACGTCAGCCCATTCGCACACCCAAACGTCGAAATCAAGATCGCGCCCGCCATCAGCGAAGCACCTACGCCGCCAAAGATCTGCTCCAGCGCCGCCGTCCCCAC
>CAILBQ010000631.1 GCA_903832475.1 uncultured Acidobacteriota bacterium
CACGACTGAAGTCGTGCCCTTTCACAGAACCTTCCCGGACGAGAGTTGTCTTCGGCAAGGGATTCAGCTCCTGACGCAGTTTCGGACTCTCACATCTCACAATCGAGATGGGGGGCACGCGGTCAGGATCGGAGGTTGGCTTGGCGTGTGACGTTTGGTTCATCGGACAACCTTGACAGGCGCTCCGTCTTCGAGAGGGAGGCCGTTGACGCTGGTAGTGGCCACGGTATCGCCGTCGCTCAAGCCGGAGAGTACGGGAACTTCTGTGAGGTTGGCGGTGCCGATATGGATGGCGGTGCGAACCAGATCGCCGTTCACAATGCGGAAGACGTATGGGTTGCCGTTTTCGCTATGCAGGGCCTCGCGGGGAATGGTGAGGACGTTGGGCTCGCTGGAAGTGGTCACGGTAACGGTAACGTGCGTGTCGGGAAGGAGGCCGTCATCGGCGTCGTCGATGGCGACGAGGACTTCGCCGACATTGCGGGTGTTTTCGACCACGATGGTCGAGGGAAGCTGCACGATGTGGCCGTGCCATTCCTTGCCGATGCGGGCATCCCAGACAATGCGGATCTTCTGGCCGATAGCGAGGCGGCCGATTTCGGGTTCGTCGAAAAAAGCCCGAACGCGAACATGGTGGAGATCGGCCATCTGAAGGAGGAGCTTGCCTTCCTCGACGAAGTCGCCCTTGTTCACAGGGATGGAATAGACGGTGCCGTCGGAGGGCGCGCGAAAACTGGTGTTTTGCAGGACGGAGCGGGCTGCGGCCAGATTGGCCTGAGCGTCAGCGACGGCGGAATTGGCGCGAGCCAGTTCGACGGGAGAGTAGCGCGTGGTCTGACGGCTTTCGTTGGATCTGAGCGTGTCCTGGGCGAGGGCAACTCGCTGTCTGGCGGCGGCTACTTCGCTGGGAGAGGAAGCGCCGGTGGCCTGGAGTTTTTGGAGGGCGTCGAGTTCGCGCTGAGCCTGTTCGAGATCGAGGCGGGCGCGGGAGGTGCCGGAGGTAAAGGACTGGCGTTCTTCCTGGGTTCCGCCCTGGCGGGTGGCTTCGTCGGTGGCCTGGGCGGCGCGAAGGGCGCTTTCAGCGGAGGCAACGCGGGCTCGGGCGGTGATGTCATCCAGCTGCATGAGGAGCTTGCCCGCGGGGACGTGGTCCCCCTGCTGAACATCGATCTGGCGAACGGTGGTAGCCAACGGACTGCGGTATTCGAGGTTCTTTTCGGGTTCGACAAGGCCATTGGTGCTGATGGTGGCGACGAGAGTATTGCGGGTGGCAGCCGCGGCATGGACAGGCAGCTTCTCGCGGGTGAGGGTGCGAGCCACGAAAAACACGATTCCGAGAAGTATGGCCGCGCCGAGCCAGAGCCACACGCGTCCTATCTGCTTTCTTTCCTCTGCCATTCGTTCGTAACACCTTGATTTGCCCGCGACTCGAGGGTGTATTTCTTAAGCTCGTCCGAAGGCCAGTATATAAGACTCATGGTTGCAGGTTTGGACTCAGGGAATGGGGGGAGGAGATGCTTTTGGGGAACGGCGGAACCCAAGATGCCATCATGAGAGGCGATGTCACAGGAAGGAATGGTGAGGCCGGGCACGTTTTACAATAGGACTATGGCTTTGGAACAACGATACACAGACGAGCATGCAGCGGCGGGGCTGGACTTCCCTTTTCCCGCGATTGAGACGTGGCCGAACCAGTTTCCCGGGTACGAGATTTTGATTGACGATCCCGAGTTTACTTCCGTGTGCCCAAAGACGGGCTTGCCGGATTTTGGCGTGTTGACGATTCGCTACATGCCGCTGGAGCGGTGCGTGGAGTTGAAGTCGCTGAAGGAATACCTGTTCTGCTATCGCAACCGGGGGATTTTTCAGGAGAATGTGGTCAACCAGGTGCTGGAAGATGTGGTGAAGGCGTGCGATCCGGTTTGGGCGGTGGTGAAGGGGGATTTTCGGCCGAGGGGTGGGATTTCGACGACGGTGGAAGCGAAATGGCCACGGCCTTAGGTTAGTTTCGAACGCCGGTCTGAGAATCCTGACCGGGGGCACCCAGAAATTGTTTTCCATCCTCACACTTCGCACGGTGGTAGAGTGGCCTCGTGCGTGCGCTGATTCTCATCCTGGTTTGCCTGAGTTTCTGCTGGAAGGCAGGGGCGCAGCAGGCGGTGTCGTTTCCTACCGAGGACGGCGGCACGATTGTTGCGAATTTGTATGGAAGCGGCGAGCGCGGGGTGGTGCTGGCGCATGGAGGGCGGTTTACCAAGGAGAGCTGGAAGCCGCAGGCTGAGGAGTTGGAAAAGGCCGGTTTTCGCGTGCTGGCGTTCGATTTTCGGGGATTTGGCAAGTCGCGCGGACCTGGAGACAAGGATATGTACAGCGCTCCGATGCAGTTGGATGTGCTGGCGGCGGTGCACTATCTGAAAGCGGCGGCAGTGAAGAGCGTCGCGGTCATTGGGGGGAGCTTTGGGGGCGCGGCGGCGGGGGACGCTTCGATTGAGTCGCGGCCGGGCGAGATTGATCGCGTTGTGCTGTTAGCGGGCGCTCCCGGTGGGTCGGCGGAGAAGCTGAAGTCGGCTTCGCTGTGGATCGTGGCGCGCGATGACGCGAATGACGATGGGAAGAGGCTGCCGGGTATCCAGAAGCAATATGACCGCGCTCCCCAGCCGAAGAAGCTGGTGGTGCTGGATGGGTCGGCCCATGCGCAGTTTCTCTTTCAGACCGACCAGGCGGACCGGGTGATGCGTGAGATTCTGGCATTTTTGAATGCGAAGGACGCTGATTGATCCGGCACGGTGGGGCTGCCGAGCGAGCCGGGACCATGACGCGTCCGGCGCTCATTGCTCTGCTGCTGTTGTTCGCGCTGAACCTGCTGAACTACCTGGACCGGTACATTCTGCCGGGGGCGCAGCCGCTGATCCAGGCGGAGTTTGGCGCGACGGACGAGCAGATGGGGGCGCTGACGACGGCGCTGTTTATCGCGTACATGTGTACGGCTCCGCTGACGGGGTGGCTGGGGGACAAATTCAGCCGCAAGCCGCTGATTGTGGCCGGGGCTACGCTGTGGAGTTTAGCGACGCTGTTTACCTTTTTCGTACATGATTACTGGTCGCTGTACTTTCGCCATGCGCTGGTGGGGGTGGGTGAGGCGACGTTTGGGATCTTTGCGCCGGCGGTGTTGTCGGATTTCTTTCCGGCGCGGGAGCGGAACAGGATTTTGTCGTTCTTTTATTTGGCGATCCCGGTGGGCGCGGCGCTGGGATACCTGGTGGGCGGGCAGCTGGGGGCGCGGTTTGGGTGGAGGGTGCCGTTTTTCGTGGGGGCGGTTCCGGGGCTGGTGATTGCCGGCCTTTACTTGATCTTTGCTTCGGAGCCGGCGCCGGGTGAAAGCGAAGGCAAGCTGGCCGGGGCGCCTAGGCCGACGACGGCGGAGATGGTGCGGAATTTTCGCGGGCTGTTTGGAAATGCCGGATTTTTGTGCGCGACGCTGGGGATGGCGATGATGGTGTTTACGCTGGGCGGGATTTCAGCGTGGATGCCGACGTTTCTGCATCGTTTTGCGGGGATGGGGGTGGGCAAGGCGGGGACGATTCTGGGGGCGATCACGGTGGTGGATGGGCTGGCGGGGACGGCGCTGGGGGGATGGCTGGCGCAGAGGTGGCTGCGACGGGATCACCGGGCGCTGTACCTGCTTTCGGCGTGGAGCATGATTGTGACGCTGCCGCTGGCGGGGATGGTGTTTTTCGGGCCTCCGCGGTGGTCGGTGGCGGCGCTGTTTGTGGCGGAGTTCTTTCTGTTCCTGAATACCGGGCCACTGAATGCGGCGATTGTGAATTCGGTGAGCGCGGGAGTACGGTCGAGCGCGATTGCGCTGGAGTTGTTCTTGATTCACCTGCTGGGGGACACGTTTTCGCCTCAGATCATTGGGGCGATTTCGGGGAGAACGGATTTGCGGGTGGGGCTGGGGGTGACGCTGGTGACGCTGATTTTGTCGGGGGTGTTGCTGTTTTTCGGGGCGAGATTTGCGCCCAGGCTGGAGTCAAAAGCAGAACAAAACGAACGCTAAGAGCTCGTAAGTCTGGCGCTTCGGCCTCAAAATGAGTGTATGGACATGGTCATTCGAAAATACGACTCGTTCAAAGCGATGAAAGCTGACGAATATCGATATTGGCAAAGTCGACCGGTCCATGAGCGAATGCGAGCTGTCGCAGAAATAACTCTTGCTGCCTACAGCCTGAAGGGGAATGCTGCGGATGTTCGACGACTTCAAAGAGTTGCTGTTTGTCTTCAACGTCCACAACGTTAAGTACCTCATTGTGGGCGGCTATGCCGTTTCCTTTCACGCCCAGCCTCGTGCCACAAAATACCTGGACCTCTTCATTAAAGCCGATCCCGCGAATGCTCACGCGACGTATACGGCGCTTGCAAACTTTGGGGAAACCCTTGACGAAATCGGGGAGGCAGACCTCGCTGATCCGCAAAGATTTCTTCGTTTTGGTCGTGAACCGATTGCGGTTGACATACTTCCTGGGATCGATGGGGTTGATTTCGACGAGGCTTGGGAGAGGCGTGTCGACGGTCTCATTGATGAACGGTCTGGCCTTGTCGCTCACTTCATTTCAAAGCGTGACCTTGTCGCTTCAAAAATAGCAGCGGGGAGACTACGCGACTTAGCAGACGTCGAAGAGATTCGGGAATCAGATGCCAGCCAATCCTCGGGACACAAGGCCACTGAAGGTTGACGGGGGCGTTTGGGCGGTGGTTACGCTTGTCAGTTTCAATCGCTGAGCAACAGGGTGGGCGCCTGAGACTGCTGGTCGTGTGGTCCGAGAATCGCTACTGCTTGACGAGTTCGACGCGGCGGTTGAGGGTGCGGCCGTCGGCGGAGTCGTTGGAGGTGACGGGGGCGTAGGGGCCGTCGCCGAAGGGGGCGAGGCGGTCGCCGGCAATGCCGTATTTGGTGGTGAGTTCCTTGACCACGGAGGCGGCTCGCTGCTTGGAGAGCTCCATGTTGGCGGCAAGCGGGCCGACGTTGTCGGTGTGGCCGACGACGTAGAGTTTGAGCTTGGCGTCCTGCTGGAGGAGCTTGACGACTTCGTCAAGGGCGGCGGAGGATTCCGGCTTGACGTCGGACTTGGCAGTGTCGAAGAGGATGCCGTTGACCACGGCGTGGCCGTTGGCGCCGAGGCCGGTGGAGAGGTCCGCGGCAGTGGCGACCATGTCCTGAGTGAGGGCCTGTTCGATGACGATGGTCTGCTCGTATCCACCGGAGCCGACTTGCTCATGAATCCAGGTCTTGCCGCGATGGACGGTGAAGTTGCCGTGGCCGCCGTCCCAATCCACGGTGTAGCCGGCGGTTTTCAGGGCGGTCATGAGATTGCGGGTGAGTTGCGCATCGGAGGAGCCGTCGGGTGCGCGGTAGGCGACGAAATGCAACTCTCCTTCGACCTGCTTCATGGGCTTGCCGTCGCCCATGGGGAACTTGCCGATGTCGTCTTTGGAATCGTTGCATCCGCGGTAGGTGCTGCCGGGGAATTTGGGGATGAGTGGAGAGTCTTTGCAGGTCTGGGCGAAGCTCAGCGGGGCGGACAGGCAGGAGAGTGCGAGACAGGCGAAAAGGCTGTGGGCGGCTTTCAACGTTCCTCCAATTGGCACAAACGCCGGGCGGGGGTACGGTGGGCGCCAACTTGCTTGGATTGATTGCCGGAATAATAGGTGCCTGCAGGCGACTTAGGGAAGGAAATTCAGAAAAATACAGGACTTAGCCCCAGGAAGGATGGCAACTTGCGGAGGGTTCAGGGCAGGAATGAATTACTGGAGGAGGGTTTGCAGAACGTGGGGCATACTTCCGGGACGAGTTGGTCGCTGTGCTGGAAGCTGAGTCAGGAAACGGGTGCGGTCTGCGTGGTGGGCTTGATTTTTGCTGGGGCAGACTGCTGGGCGTGCCAGTGCATGAGGGCGAAGGCAGCCTTGATGATGGCGTAGGCTGCGTAAACGCCGAAGCCCATGGAGGCCAGGGCGGCGCAGACGAGAGCAACGAGGTTTATAAAGTCCTGCATATATCTCCAACAGTGGAAAAGCGGGGTGTTCCTGCTCGAACTAACCGACCCAGTGAAATTCATCCCACATCTCAAAATCGAGATGGGGGGCACCCAGTTTGGTGGGTACCGATTGGGAAAACCGCCAACACTCGTCGCGAAGCGGACGTTGGGGGTTTACGACTTCTATTTCTGAGATGCCGTTTTGCTGGCACGCATCTGGATTCTCTCAGAGAATTTCGGTTCGTTGACCCCTTGGATGTTGACAACTAGAATACCTCCAGAGGGTTCCGGTCTCTGTTACAGCAACGTGACAAGGGTGGAACAGCGTTCCGCAAGTGGAAGTCTCGTGTCCTCGCCTTCCCTGCCCACCCAAAATATGACAATTACGCACATCTCGGTCCGCGGCGCGCGGCAGCACAATCTTCGCGACATTAACGTACGTATTCCGCGCAACACGCTGACGGTGGTGACGGGTCTTTCCGGTTCGGGGAAGAGTTCGCTGGCGTTTGACACGATTTATGCCGAGGGGCAGCGGCGGTATGTGGAGACACTGTCGGCGTATGCGCGGCAGTTTCTGGACCAGATTGAGCGGCCGGATGTGGACTCGATCGAGGGACTGAGCCCGGCGATCTCGATTGAGCAGAAGACGACCAGCCGGAGCCCGCGGTCGACGGTGGGTACGATCACGGAGATTTACGACTACCTGCGGCTCTTGTATGCGTCGGTGGGGACGCCGCATTGCCCCAACTGCGGGCAGGCGATTGCGCGGCAGACGGCTGACCAGATGGTGCAGCGCATCCTGGCCATGGGCGAAGGGCAGCGGGTGGTGATTTTGGCGCCGGTGGTTCGAGGGCGCAAGGGCGAGTTTCGCGAGCTGCTGGATCAACTGGAACAGCAGGGTTTCCGTGCGCGGATCGATGGCGAGATGCGCGACCTGACGGAGACGGTGGCGCTGGACCGGCGCAAGAATCACACCATTGAAGCGGTGATCGACCGGATTGTGCTGAAACCGGGCGTCGAGAAGCGGCTGGAGGGTTCGGTTGCCAAGGCGCTGCAGATGGCCAACGGGCTGGTGCTGGTGGCGATCTCGGCGGGCGCGGGCGGATTGAAGGACGAGCAGTTGTTTTCGTCGTCGATGTCCTGTCCTGATTGTGGGCTGGATGTGCCTAAGCTGGAGCCGAGGAGCTTCAGTTTCAACTCGGCGTTTGGGGCTTGTCCGGATTGCCATGGGCTGGGGTCGCTGTATGACTTCGATCCGGCCAAGGTGATTCAAGACTGGTCGAAGCCGCTGTTGGATGGCGGGCTGGGTCCGGGTTCGGCTTCGCAGTATTTGATCAAGCTGATTCATGTGGCGGCAGCGCGGTATGACATCGACCTGAAGACGCCGTTTGAGGATCTGCCCAACAAGCAGCAGCACATTCTGGTGTATGGGCCTCCGCGGACAGAGGCGCCGAAGACGGGCTTTCATGGGATTCTGTCCTTCCTTCGCGATGGGATGGAGGACGCGAAGAGCGATGGGTATCGCGAGTACATGATGCAGTACATGTCGGCGACGCTGTGCCCGACGTGCCGCGGAAAGCGGCTAAGGCCCGAGTCGCTGGCGGTGAAGGTCGGGGGCTTGTCGATTTCGGACTTTACGGCGCTTTCGTTAAATCGTGCGCTGACGGCGGCACGGGCGCTGGAGTTTACGGCGCGCGAAGCGCTGGTGGCGGAACGGATTCGCAAAGAGGTTGTGGAGCGGCTGGAGTTCTTATCCGGTGTGGGGTTGAACTACCTGGCGCTGGATCGCAATGCGGCAACGTTGTCGGGCGGAGAAGGTCAGCGGATTCGGCTCGCGACGCAGATTGGGTCGCGGCTGCGTGGCGTGTTGTATGTGCTGGATGAGCCGTCGATCGGACTGCACCAGCGGGATAATATGCGGCTGATCGAGGCGCTGACCAAGCTGAGGGATTTAGGAAACACGGTACTGGTGGTGGAGCATGATGAGGACACCATTCGCGCGGCGGATTATGTTTTAGATCTTGGGCCGGGCGCGGGCAGGCTGGGCGGCGAGGTGGTTGCGGAAGGCACGCCGCAGCAGATCATGGACACGCCGGAGTCGCTGACGGGGCGGTATCTATCGGGCGAGACGAGCATCATGCATCGCGCCAATCCGCGTCCGCTGACGGGCAAGTGGCTGGTGATCGAGGGCGCGCGCGAGCACAATCTGCAGGATGTGTCGGCGAAGTTTCCGCTGGGCGTGATGACGGTGGTGACGGGGGTGAGCGGCTCGGGGAAGAGCACGCTGGTCAACGACATTTTGTATCGATCGCTGGCGCAGAAAATTTACTCTTCACGCGAGGAGCCGGGCAATCATGATTCGCTCACCGGAGCGGACCTGATCGACAAGGTGATTCGCATCGACCAGTCGCCGATTGGGCGGACGCCGCGGTCGAATCCAGTGACGTACATCAAGGCGTTTGATGCGATACGCGAGCTGTTTGCGGCACAGCCGGATGCAAAGCGGAAGAATTTGTCGGCGGGGTCGTTTAG
>CAILBQ010000632.1 GCA_903832475.1 uncultured Acidobacteriota bacterium
CGGGGCAGGCTCGGGGGCATCGTGTCGCTCCAACAGAGACGTGTTCTTAGACTAAGCGGTCAAAGAGCGTCTCCACAGTAACTCGCCCCAGAATACGGAAACCAGGTAGAGTGCGAAAGCAACGGGCAACACCCAGAGTCCCACCCTTGCCGCTCCGATGCCAGCGAATCCACCCAGGAGAACCTGTGCTACCCCGAAACGCGGATCTCCTCCGACAAAACGCCATCGACGCTGGTTCGCTCGCTGCGCGAGCGAGGGGTATCGCCCGACCGCGATAGCGACCAGGCCAAAGGCAACACCTGTCCGAAGGCTTAGGAAGGAAACCATGACGGCAAGCGGGATCAGAAAAGTCATGTCCTGCGTGACAAGCAGCTTCCACCCTGCTATCGGCAGGAGACGATAGCGCAGCAAGGCCCGTCCCTCATCCAGACGCAGCATGCGTTGCGCAATCGTGCTCATGGCGATGCCCACGAATAGCGACAGCACCGGAAATGCTTCCGGCTCGGGTGCCCGCCCGAAGAGTCGATAAAGCGTTCCGCTGATGGCCAGGAACAGAGCTGCCCAGAAGTCGAGGGTTCCGGATATTTCCCGCCACATCTCCTGGGCGATACCACCGGTCTGCAAAGGAAGTCTCGAGAGGCTAAAACCAGCAGGCATCCTCAGTTTGAACGAGAGACGGCCTATGGCGTACACCGTTCCATGGATGATGAGTGCCAATAGGACGAAAAAGAGACCTGCAGGCAGGCCCATCCAGAGCAGGTAGCCGAAAAATAGCACGATGAACAACGGATTCAACGCAAAACTTACGGAACTGAGCAAGAGTCTTTGCGTACGTGTCAGCGGCCACGTAGCGACCCGATCTGGGGGCAACCTATGCTGCGTATCGATGGAAAAAGTAACAAGCAGAGGCGCGAGGATGACAATCTGAAAGAAGAGGGTACTCCAGAAGGCTACACTCCGGGTTCCGCCGGGCATAAGGAAGAGAATGCAGAACAGGAAGTTGTTAAAACGCACCGAGGAGAGGCTGCTCAGTTCTTTCGACATCAGCTTCTTCAACAACGACAGAAGGGCTAGGATCTGAGCCAATCCGGCACCTCCGGCAGTGGTTCGCCAACGATGCTGAAATATACCTCCTCCACTCCTTCTTCGGCGGACGGGTTGAAGTCGGATTCAACTCGACCTCGGTGAAGAATGACGACGCGGGCGGCTATCTTCTGCACCATGGACAGAATGTGCGAGGTGAGCAGGATCGTAGCGCCATCGCTGGCGAGTTGGCCAAGCAGCCTCTCCATGACCGCGGACGATGCGGGATCAATCCCTTCAAATGGCTCATCCAGCAGCAGAACCTTCGGCTTGTGCAGCAGGGCCATGGCCAGGGCGGTCTTCTTCCGCATGCCGAACGAACAATTGCGTGCAACGGTGTGGCGCCCTTGCGTGAGATCGAGCAATCCCAACAGGTCCGCTGCTCGAGATGCTGTTTCGCTCTTGGTGAGTCCATAAAGAGGTCCAACGGCCATCATGTTCTCGATGACGGTCAAAGACTCGAACAGCCCGAGCCCCTCGGGGAGCACACCCAAATTCCGCCGGATCTCAACTCCTTGGTCCCGGAAACCCAGCCCTCCAATGAACACTGAACCACTGTCTGGCTCCTCTAATCCTGAGAGCAGGCGCAGCAGCGTAGACTTGCCGGCGCCGTTCGCCCCTAATAAGGAGCAGATGCCGGGCTCGACAACGAGGTCTATGCCTTGGAGAACAGGGCGAGAGGCATAGCTCTTCGTCGCGGCTTTGCAGTCTATCACTGTGTTGCTCCCCACGAATCAGTTAACCATGCGAGAGCGCAACAGCCGTCGATCGGCTGTCCGCATAGCCGCTCTTGCTAGGCCCGCTTCTGATCAGGGGCTCTACGGAATCGCGCTGTCCTTTGTTTCATCTTGCTTGGCCCTGGCGCTGGTTCCTATCGAGTTCATCGTCCCCATGGCATTCGCCGATATTGATGCCTCCTCAAACGTCGGCTTTCCAAAGCTCTGCCATCTCGCACGAGAGGCTCAGTGGCGGAAGTGGCGGATGCCGGTGAAGACCATGGCGACGCCGAGGCGGTCGGCGGCGGCGATGACGTCGGCGTCTTTGACGGAGCCGCCGGGCTGGATGACGGCGGTGGCGCCGGCCTGGACCACGGTTTCGAGGCCGTCGGGGAAGGGGAAGAAGGCATCCGACGCTGCGACGCAGCCGGTCAGCGGGAGAACAGCTTTCATCGCTCCGAATCTGGCGGAGTCGACGCGGCTCATCTGGCCGGCTCCTATGCCGAGGGTCTGGCCGTCCTTGGCGTAGACGATGGCGTTCGATTTGACGTGTTTGCAGATGCGCCAAGCGAAGAGCAGGCTGGCCATTTCTTCGGGCGTGGGCGGGCGGGTGGTGACGATTTTCAGGTCGGCTTCGGTGATCGAGGCGGTGTCGGCGTCCTGAAGGAGCAGGCCGCCGGAAACTTGCTTGGTGACGTAGGCGGCCGGGGCGCGTTTGACTTCGACGAGGCGGAGGTTCTTCTTGGCGGCGAAGATGGCTTGCGCTTCCGGGGTGAAGGAAGGTGCGGCGATGGCTTCGACGAAGAGCTTGGCGATAGCGGTGGCGGCGTCCGCGTCGACTTCGCGGTTGATGCCGATGACGCTGCCGAAAGCGGAGACGGGGTCGGCGGCGAGGGCCTTTTCGTAGGCCTGGAGGACGGAGGAGCCGGTGGCGGCGCCGCAGGGGTTGGTGTGCTTGATGATGGCGACGGCGGCCGAACCGGAGGTTGCCGGGAATTCTTCGACGAGGGCCCAGCAGGCGTCGAGGTCGACGAGGTTGTTGTAGCTGAGCTCTTTGCCCTGAAGCTGGCGGGCGTTGGCGATGCCCAGGCCCGAGCCGTCGGCGTATAGGGCGGCGCGCTGGTGCGGATTCTCGCCGTAGCGCAGAGGGCTGGCGAGGGGAAGGTTGATGCGCAGGGTTTGCGGGAGTTCTGCGGATTTGGTCGCGGGTGTATCGGCGGCGGGAGCGTCGGCGATCTGGTCGAGAGCATTCGCGATGGCGGTGTCGTAGGCGGCGGTGGTGGCGAAGGCTTGCCTGGCAAGGCGCCAGCGGGTTTCGCGGGTGAGGGCGCCGTGATTGACCTGGAGTTCGGCGCTGAGGGCCGGGTAGTCGGAGGCCTTGGTCACGATGGCGACGTCTTCGAAGTTTTTGGCGGCGGAACGCACCATGGAGGGTCCGCCAATGTCGATGTTTTCGATGAGATGGCCGAAGGCGACGTTGGGCTGGGCGGCGGTCTTTTCGAAGGCGTAGAGGTTGACGACGACCATGTCGATGGGGAGGATGTTGTGCTCGGCGACGGCGGCTTCATGCTCGGCCTTGCCGCGGATATAGAGCAGGCCTCCGTGAACCTTGGGATGGAGTGTCTTGACGCGGCCGTCGAGCATTTCAGGGAAGCCGGTGAGGTCGCTGATGTCTTTGACAGTCAGGCCGGCATCGCGGAGGGTGCGGGCGGTGCCGCCGGTCGAAATGAGTTCGACGCCGAATCCGGCGAGGGATTGGGCGAATTCGATCAGGTCGGTTTTGTCGGTTACGCTGAGCAGGGCGCGCTGGATTTTCTTGGGTGCGGAATCGAGTGCCAAGGCGGGTTCCTTCTTCACTTTTCTGAATATGAGGTGGACCTTCGAGCCGGTACGCGATGAGTTTCCAGCTACCGAAAGGAAAAATTCTCCACTGTTCAGGGTACATCGGGTAATCGCTGCGGAGGAATGTGGAAGCGCAAGGAGGACGGCGCCGATTGCATGCCTCGGTCCATCCATCTACAGTAATGGTATGGGTAGTTACCCGCCTCCTGATTTTCCATCGCACCCGCCTGAAATTTTGCCGCCAGCGCAAGTGAGCGGTTCTGCGCAGCAGGAAGCGTTTCGTGCCGTGGAGCAGCGGGTTCCAGGGCGAAACTCTGCGCCGGGAAGAATGGCCCGGTCGTGGGCGTTTGCGCCGGCGACGTATCTGCTGGTGGGCATCAACTGCTTGGTGTTCGCGGCGATGGTGTTCTCGCATGTTTCGATCTTCAATCCCACGCCGGATCAGCTGGTGCATTGGGGAGCCAA
>CAILBQ010000633.1 GCA_903832475.1 uncultured Acidobacteriota bacterium
ACTAACATGCTGCGTGTAACGTTGTCCGACAGTACAGGTAGGTCGATGTCATTTGGAATCGACCCCGAGCCAACGCTTATCGCATCGCTCGGTACCTCGCCTGTAGCGTCACACCAAGACAGTTCAGGAGAAGCGGTCAAGGATGGAATCTCGTTAGCAGAGCCGATCAATTTAACTCTAGTAATGGATGTTGAGTTGACGGTCACTCTACGCTTTGGGCAACGTCAGCTCACACTTCGTGAAGTGCTGGATTTGACGGCAGGTTCGGTCGTGGAACTCGACCGCCAGGTGGAGGAGCCAGTCGAACTTCTTTTAGATGGCAAGGTGATCGCGAGGGGCGAAGCGGTGGTGATCGATGGCAACTATGGCCTGCGTGTGACTGAAGTGTCCCAAACAATTATCTATCCGGCAGTCGCGTGAGGGTTTGAATGAAATGACGGAAGGCTACAGAGCGCATCTCGGAGCCGCTCGCCGACTGCGCGACGCCTCAAACCAGCGAGGCATCATGCGCAACAGGGTCATCGCCTCGTTTATCTCCATCATCTGCATGGTGGCAGACCTCTGTACTGCAGCATCTGCATTCTCGAACTTGTCGGGATGCCACTCTCGCGACTTCGCTCGATAAGCATCCTTGATCTGTTGAGTAGTCGAACCCTCCGTCACGCCTAACAGTTCAAAAGCGCGCTCTAAGGTCATCGAGAAAAGATCTTCGGCACGGCGAGCATGATCTTGTGGGACGAACTTGTTTCGGTGGACTGCATCCAGTTGGTTGTGTCTGACACAACTGTTGACAACCGAGGCCCCATCCTCTGTTAGAAGAGGCGAATCCGTTGGCGACGCGAGGCAACAATCTGCAGAACCCTCAGAACTCTCCTCCAATGCGGTACTAGGCGTTTGTTTTGCTTCGTGAATTGAGATGCTGTCTCGTCCACGATCCGTTAACCCCCGCCGCCTGCTCCGCAGGGCCGTTACCGCGGTTTGGACACTAGTGTTCCAACAATTGACGAAGAACATCGGGTCTGGCTCATCATCCTGCTCTAAAAAACCATCAAAATCATCGACGAGTTTTGTAGGAAGATATCTCTTCGAGTCGTTGTGCGGTCGATCGAACTCGTTTGCGTCTAGGCAGTCAGTCTGGTTGACCCTAAAAAATTGTGTATTCATTTTTCGCTCGTTGTAGGTGCGATTGCCCGACGGTCTGATCTGATGCGTTGTCGATCTTGTGTCTTCATCGGCACTCTCGTCGCTGCGTTCTACGGACGTCCCCCGTTGTTCATGATCAGTTCTCGTCGATAGGGCGCCGGAGGTGAACTTCCAGCTAAGAAGAGCGGATAAGCATCTGCGCGGCAATTGCTGGCCTGGACAGATTGTGCGCGTATGCCGATAAAGGTGTAGAAGGCGGGATAGAGTGCTCGATTACAATGATGACCCTAGAGTTCAGGACAGCTGGATACCTTCATCGGCTTCTATAAATCAAGAAATAGAAACACAGGCAAGAAGCGAATGCCTGGATGGAGTACCGGTACTATCATCGACGGTTCTCGGTTTGGAAATGCTTCTGCACGAACCTTTCATCGATCTGCGGAAGATATCAGACCTTATCCTGAGTGACGTTGGAGCAACGATTCGCATTCTGCGACTGATTGGACGGGAATACGGATCTTCGAAAGAACATCCCAGGCGTATGGACGATTGTCTCTCAGGTCTGGAAGTTGAAGCATGGTTTGAAGATCTATATACACATGTATTCACGAGTGACAGCGACTCCTCCAAAGTAACAGCCTTATGGAGACATTGCCGGTCGGTGGCAGAGTATTCCCATCTGATCGCTGAGTCGATCCAAAGTGTCTCCGCTGAGGATGCCTACCTTGTTGGTTTGCTCCATGAGGTTGGATCCATTCCTGGGATTTTGGGCCGGCGGGACGATGATGTAAATTGCACTTCTACACTCGCTTTAGTTGAGATTGAAGGTTCTCTTCCACTTTTCGTGCTGGCTGCGCTCCGTTCGGCGAATGATGGTCGTGGGTTGAACGAATGGGGAATGATCCTGACCGCAGCACATCAATTCGAGCATGATGCAAGCAACGGCGAATCACCCCAGGTCGATGACATTGACTCCGATGGGATTGATTCGCGATGGAAGCAATTCTTGCCCGCCGTTGGTCCCCCGGTCTTGTCAGCCGTAGATCGATCGTGAATTGTGAGCCGAAGCGTTCTCAGAAGAATGGGACATCTTCCCTCTGAACCTGCGCAACACAGCCACGGGTCGGATCTGAAGCATCCTGTAGGAAGACAACAACCTTCAGGCGGACTCACGGACTTCTCATAGATTGCTCATCGCCGAAGAAGCGCCCGCCGTTGATTGGCGACTTACCCTCATCTAAATGAAGTTTCATACTGTATTCAGCGCAAAACCTGTTTGGTAGGCGACGTGCATGTAGTTTGCACGAGGACACCAGATGAGCAGTGGATATTATGCGGCTTGCACCGGAATGATGGCACGCACACAGGCGCTTGACACCATAGCGAACAATCTCGCAAACGGCAGCACACCTGGTTTCAAGGCCATTCACAATGTCTTTAGCTCAGTTTTAGCTACCACTGGCGAAGACCCCCTTTCAGGCTTGAATATTGATGCCAACGACTACGGCGTGCTCAGCGGCACACGGCTGGACAGTTCACAGGGAGCGTTGGAGCATACAGGCAATGATCTGGATGTGGCCATGGAAGGTCCTGGCTATTTCGCTGTGCAGACTGCGGCGGGGCCAGTTTATACCCGCGGAGGAAACTTCAAAGTTTCACCGCAGATGCAATTGGTCACAGCCGCGGGGGATCCCGTGTTGGGTGACAATGGCCCGATCACCGTGGCCGGCGGCAAGGTGTCGATTAGTGAAGACGGAACGATTACAGCCAACGGCGCCATCTCCGGTAGATTGAAACTCGTCGAATTTCCGTCTTCTGCACAGGTACAAGGTACAGGCGGAACATACTACACGGCGCCTGCAGGTGCCGCGACTGCAGCTAAGACATCAAAGGTTCGCCAGGGAATGCTCGAGTCCTCCAACGTTAACCCAGTTAGCAGCGTCGTCGAGTTGATTACCGCCCAGCGCGAACTGGAAGCTATGCGCCGCGTGCTTACGATGTTCAGTTCCGAGATGGACAAAGCGGCAGCCCAGGATTTACCACACGTCGGTTAACTGGAACACCAGAAGTATTCATTTAGCAGTGAAAGGGACCAAACATGTTTCGAGCTTTATATACAGCGGCTAGTGGGATGACAGCTCAGCAAATGAATCTGGACAACATTGCCAATAATCTTGCCAACTCCAGCACGACGGGCTTTCAGCAACGTCAGGTCAATTTCACCGATCTCCTATACCAAAGTCAGATCATGCCTGGCTCTGCGGCTACACAACAGACCACAGTTGCTGCGGGTCTGCAAATAGGTCTCGGTACGCGGCCGGCATCGACAGAGGTCATTCAAACGCAAGGGGACTTCTCCACAACAGGCAACCCGCTTGACCTTGCCATACAAGGTGCCGGATTTTTTCAGATACTCATGCCCAACGGACAGACTGCCTATACACGTGACGGATCATTTCATCCGGACGCACAGGGTACGCTTGTCACGGCAGAAGGAAATCCACTACAGCCGGCCATCACCATCCCAGCCGATGCATTGAGCGTAACGATTGGAAGCGATGGCACGGTCAGCATTACGCAGCCTGGCCAGACAGCGGCTACACAGGTAGGCATTATTCAGACGGCGCTTTTCATTAATCCTGGCGGCTTGAATAGCACGGGAAGCAATATGTACCTGCCGACCACCGCTTCCGGCGAGCCGGTCGTGGGAAGCCCCGGAGGCGCAGAAGGTTTGGGAACCTTGCAGCAGGGGATGCTCGAACAGTCGAACGTCAGTGTTGTCAACCAATTCGTCGCTATGATCCTGGCGCAACGGTCGTATGAATCGAACTCGCGGGTGGTCAAGGCCGCGGACGAAATGCTGCAACAGTTGAACCAACTGGCTCAGTAGTTATCTATCGGAGAAACGTCGTGGAGATACATGCCATGAAGAGATGGATCATAAGTCTGTTGCTTGCGGCCGCCAGTGTGTCTTCTGGCGCACAACCGAGTGGACCCTTCTTGCTCACTCCAGAACAAGTAAGCCAGGCCTTGGTTCGGCAGGGTATCCAGGTCTCCGCAGGACAGCTCAC
>CAILBQ010000634.1 GCA_903832475.1 uncultured Acidobacteriota bacterium
GGGCCGGTCGAAGGAATTCAACTACGTTTCGACGACCTTTGTCTTCGGCTGGGCGGTCAAAGCAGTCCTGTTCGAGACGAACTTCAACGAAGACATGGAGCTGCTCGACTTCGGCTACAGCCAGTCCAAATGGGTGGCCGAGCAGGTCGTTGCCGACGCGCGCAGCAAGGGGCTTTCGACGCGCATCTTCCGCCCCGCCCTGGTCAGTCCTTCGGTCTCCGGCGGCGGCAACAACTTCGACATCGCGGTGCGCCTGGTCGCCTTCATGGTCAACCACGGCATCGGCGTCGATGCGCTCAACCAGGTCAGTTTTGTTCCTGCTGACGTGGTCGCCAACAACATCGTGTCCATCTCGGCGACGCCCGGCACAGCCAACAAAACCTACCACGTGGTGCGCGACGACTACGCCAACATGCTCGACATCACCAGCCTCATTACCAAGGCCACCGGCCGGCAATTCGAAATCTACAGCATCAAGGACTTCGTGCCAGAGCTGATCCGCCGCTGCCGCAAGGAAGATCTGCTCTTCCCGCTGCTCGACTTCCTGGTCGGCTCGGTCGACAACATCACCGCCATGGAATTCAAGCGCTACGAGAGCTCGGCCTATCAGGAAGCCCGCGACGCCTCGGCCCGCGGCATCGCCGACCCATCGCTCGAAGACACCGTCAACGGCATCCTGAAATTCATGTATCGCAAGGGAATCATCTCCGTTGCGCCTCGTGAATACAGCGTTGCCTCGGCGCCGGTTGAGCCCTTGGCCTTTACGGCTGTTTCGCCGACGATTGCCGTTTGAATACCAGCTTCTCCTGGGCGCGCTGGCCTGATTCCAGCGTGCCTGAGCTGGTCACCGTCATTTGCTGCCCGTCGCTCGAAACCACCCAGCGATCCTTCTCCGTGACCTGATCCTCCCGGCGGTAGAACGAATCGACTGTGTGAGCGTCGACCAGTTGCAGCGTCACGGTATCGTTGCGCGAACTGCGAAGGTCGTAGGGCTTCCCATCGAATTTGGCCGTATAGCTGAAGTCGCCTGAAAACCGCACCCCGCCATTCCCATCCGGCTCGATCTTGAGCACCGTCCCCTGCCGCATGCGCGTCTTGCTCATGTCCTGGATCCATTCGCCCGCCATGGGGTCGAGCGCGGACTTGGCTCCGCCCGTTCGCGTCCACACCCGGATCTGGTCCGGCCGGCCCTTGCTGATCGTCGTAACGGTCAGCTCTTTCCCGTCGTTCGAGACCTTCTCGCGAACCGACCCCACAACGGCTCCATCCTTCTTCTCGACAACTTCCGCTTCCTTCTTTCCGATCTTGTGAAGCTCGACCTGGTTGAAGGCCGGATTTCCCGGCACAGCCGACTCATGCCCGTTCCCTTTCACGGTGAAATCCATGTGGGTCTCGCCGGACATGACCACATGAATCCCCTCCTTGCCCGACGTGATGGAGAGCTTGTTGGGGGGCGCCAGCGTCGAATCGGCCGAGACCATCACCCACGAGCCAATCCGCGGGTCTTCCGCCTTCAGGTTCAGTGTGATTCCCGTTTGCAGGACGACAATCAGCGAGAGAAACGCAAGTTTGCGAATGAGACCTCCTCATCGGACGCAGACCAATGTACCAGAATTAGGAAGGGGCATCTGTCGCGGACAGGCACATGGTCCTTGCTTTTGCTTTTCTTTCTGTCATTCCCCTAGCCGAATCTGCTTCTCACCCCATCCGGCGAACAGCAGGAAATCCGCCAATCCGTCCATCCGCCCAGCAGCCTCAAAACGCCGTTTAGCCAGCGGCCATCTCGTATGACATCATTAAATCCATGTATGTGCGCCGTTTCTGGCTGGCCGGCCTTGTCCTTCTTGCCGTCGCAGCGCTGCTCCCATTCTCTTTCCACGCCGAGCGCCATCTGGAGACGGCCACGCGTGTCGAGGGCAGCCAGGCAGAAGCCGTCCGCCAGGAGCTGGTCACCCGCTTCCGGTCGCCCTTCGTCGATCGCGTCGTTCTCGTCGTACAGGGTCTCCCACCCGCCGATTCCGACGCTGGCGGCCAGGCGCTGACCACCATCGTCTCGGGACTGCGAGATGAACCCGGCGTCTCTGGCGTCGTCTCCTATCTCGAATTGCACGACACGATCTTCCTCGGCAAGAGCGGCGCGACCTTCGTCCTGATCGGACTCTCCTCCGATGCCGGCCCCGTGGAATCGCTCGTCCCCAAGCTACACCAGCGAGCCGAGGCGCTTGCCAATCAACTGCGAACCCGCTACCCCGGCATCAAGCTTGAGCTGACCGGCGAACTCCCCCTCAATTTCGACATCCGCAAGGCCAGCGCCGACGACGTCCATCGCGCCGAAAGCCTCGTCATTCCAGCGACGCTCGGCCTGCTCCTGCTTGCTTTCGGCAGCATCATCGCCTCGATGATTCCGCTCGCCGTCGGCCAGTTGGCCATCGCCATGACCCTGGCCATCACCGGACTGCTGGCGCAGCGCTTCCATCTCTCGATCCTGGTGCAAAACCTCGCCACCATGCTTGGCCTGGGCCTCGGCATCGACTATGCGCTGCTTATGGTCAGCCGCTTCCGCGAGGCCGTTGCCGCCGGTCACGACGGCCCCTCCGCTTCGCTGCTGGCCGCCCGCCAGGCAGGCCGCACGCTCCTGATTTCCGCCTCCACCGTGGCCATCGGTTTCCTCGCCCTCCTCACCGTTCCCATCAGCGAAATCCGCTCCATCGGCGTCGCCGGATTCCTCGTCGCCGGCATCAGCGTCCTGCTTACCAACACGCTAGTCCCAGCCGTCCTGGCGCTCCTCGGTCGGCGCATCGACATGGGCCGCCTGCCCTTTGTGGCTCGCCTGGACTGCGATCACGCCGAACGCACCGGCCGGCGCTGGAGGCGATGGGGGCAAGTCATCGTCGCGCATCCCTGGCTTGCCCTCCTGCTCGCCGGCATCCCCATGCTGGCGCTGGCCTGGCAGGCTACTCGCCTCGACACCAGCCTGCCCCAGGGAAACTGGCTGCCCGAATCGGCGGAGTCCGTACAGGCCCTCCATTCCCTCGAACACATGGACCGCGCCGGCATTGTCTACTCCTTGCGCATCCTGGTCGAGCTGCCTCAAGACTCCATTCCTCAAAACGACAAAGGCTGGAACGCCGTCGACCACATTTCGCGCCAGCTCGCAGCTGATCCGCGCTGCGCCCGCGTCATCTCCATCACCACCCTCGCCGCAAGCAACCGCTCCGCCCTCACGGACTTGCCGCGCGAGTCGCGCCGATCCTTCCTCAGCGGCGATGGCCACGCGGCACTGCTGGAAGTCTTGCCGCAAAGCTCGCTTTCCCTCCGCGAACAGGTCGACTGGCTGCGAGAGATCCGCAAGACCGGCGCCGCGACCCTCACCGGCGTCCCCGGCGCAACTCTCCAGATCGGTGGCATCCCCGCCCTCAACGCGGATTACCAGACCATCGTCATGAATCGCTTCGTGCCGGTGACGTCTCTCGTGGTCGGCGGCACACTACTGGCGCTACTCGGCGGCTTCCGGTCGCTGATCGTGGCAATAAAGGCCATCGCGCTGAACCTGCTCTCTGTCGCCGCATCCTTCGGCGCCCTTGTCCTCGTCTTTCAGCAAGGCCACGGGAGCGGCCTGCTCGGCGTGCATGGAGGAACCGGCAGCATTTTCCCGCTCGTCCCCATCGTCACCTTCGCCATCGTCTTCGGCCTCAGCATGGACTACGAGGTCTTCCTTGTTGCACGCGTACTTGAGGCCAGGCGCGCCGGCCTCAGCGAAGCTGACGCCATCCCCGAAGCCATGGCTCGAACAGCAGGCCTCATCACCAGCGCCGCCGCCATCATGATCGTGGTCTTCGCCGCCTTTACGTTTGGAAATTTTCTGGTGGTCAAGATGATCGGCTTCACCCTGGCAGTTGCCGTTTTCATCGACGCCACGCTGGTGCGCATGGTCATCGGTCCGGCCCTGCTTCGCCTCGCCGGCGACTGGAACTGGTGGCCGGGAGGCCTGGCTTCAACGCGAAAAGGTCCCGCCGCCAATCAGGACTAATCCCGACAAGTCCGACCGGGGCGATTCTTACTCGGAAGCAACCTGATTCCGCCCCAGCAGCTTCGCCTCATAAAGCGCCTTGTCCGCAAGCCGCATCAGGTCGATCGACCCCTGGCCACTGAGCGGACGCCGAATCGAAACTCCCAGGCTCACCGTCTGCACGCCGCAGGGGCTCGACGGATGCGGCAGTCCCAGAGAAACCACGCCCAGCCGGATGGCCTCCGCCACTTCCAGCGCGCGCTCCTCCGTGGCATCCGCCAGGATGACGGCAAACTCCTCGCCGCCAATCCGTGCGGCGAAGCCGTTCGCGGCCTTCACGATTTCTGCGATCACCTGTCCAATCGAGCGCAGGCAGGCATCTCCGCCCAGGTGGCCAACGCTGTCGTTGTACTGCTTGAAAAGATCGGCATCGAGAATGACCAGGGCCAGCGACTTGTCCTCTTCGAAAGCTTCGGTCCAGGCTCTCTCCAGCCGCAGGTTAAAGGCGCGTCGATTCGGCAGCTCCGTCAATTCATCCACATGGGCCAGGTTGCGGTAGCGCTCCTCGCTCGCCGCCAGGGAATCCTTGAGCCGCTGCTTTTCTTCAAGCACTGCCGCCACCGGGAACATCGTAAAAATCGCGACTGCGGCAAACAACTGCGCAATCACGATGCGATGCAGCAGCATATCCTCACCGGCAATCAGCATCAGCGGCCCGTGACCCTTGACCGTAAATCCGATGGTCATCAGCGTTACCAGGAAAATGTTCACCGCGGTCCCGGGAAGACCAAGCCGAAACGCGACCAGCACAAAAGCAGGAAACATGAAGAAAAGAAGCGGATCGCGGCTGTCCATGAAAACCACGGCCGTGACAATCATCGGGTAGCTCAGAACCATCAGCGTGTGCAGCAGCTTTTTCCGTTCAAACATCGAAAAAAACGCTGGCCGCTGCACCATGATCACCAGCGGAGCAATCACCGCCATGCCCAGCATGTCTCCCAGGTACCAGTTGCGAAACATCTGCCACCAGGGAGGTCCCGGCATCAGGAAAATCGTCCACCAAGCCCCCAGTGCACTGGTCAGCGCAGTAGCCCCAAGCACTGAGATCAGCAGGAAGCCCACCAGCGTCTTGCGCCGCGAAAGATCCAGAGGAGAGCCAAAGATAAGCGTGAGCAGCACGCACGAACTGACCACCTCAATGGAGTTGGCCAGCGACACGCCGGCCGCCAGCTTGAAAGGATCGCCGTAGATCATGTCGGCAACCGTGTCGGCGGTCAATCCGGCCAGAAAGTAGGCCATCCAGCGTGTTCTCGGCTGCGTGATCAGCAGACCGAAGATCAGGCCATTCGAGAGCCAGATGGTCGCTACTCCCGCCGACTGTCGCGAAAGGATGATGCCCAGCCACGAGAATATCGTCGCCAGAACAAGCACCAGCATCAGGCGGATCACCGCGACCATTGTCCAGGACGACCGCTGCCAGCACCCCTGCCATATCTCCCGCACCAGCGGCAGAGCATTGCTCGTCACCCGTGACCATACGCTTGGCACAGGCCGATACGCCCTCTTCTGATGTTGAGCCGGATTAGCCGTAGCAGTGACAGTGACCAAAGCAACCAACCTCAATGGCGATCGATCTTAACGTAGGGTGTTTTGAGTTGTGAGGCTCGGGCACACAAGTGAGTTTACAGTTCATCCCGCGTAACGCAAAGGCGCAAGCGGTATTGCTGCCACAGTGGAACCCGATCGAATCGTGTCCTCAGCCTCGCAAATGTTTCATCGATTATTCCCTCGACGTCGCCGCTGCCAGCTTCGCCTCTCCAGCGCTTTCAATCTTCGCAACCGGATTGGCAGGCGTGTCAAACAGGTACAAATGATGAAGCTGCGTCATCGCTCGCAGCGGCCCCACCGCCGCTGCATCGACCTTTGTCTCGCTGAGGTTGAGGTAATTCAATTGATGCAGTTTCGTCAGCTTGCCGAGGCCTGACCCGGTAATCGCGGTCCCTTCCAGATGAAGCGCGCGCAGATGCGCGAACTGGCTCAGGGTGTCCAGGCCGGCATCGGTCACTGCCGTGCGGGCCAGATCGGCTTCGACGATGTAGGGCGCGAACTTCTGAAACCGCGCCAGCTGCGCGTCGTCGAACGTTGCAGCCGCATCCACAGTGTTGAGAATAAGCCCATCGGAAGCCTTCGCGGAAACAGCAACCAGCTTCGCGCCTTGGCCCTGTTGCATCTGCAAAATCTCAGGCATAAGCGCACTGTAATCCCCCACCGGCTCAGGCGGAGGATCGGCAGCGGCGGTCGCCAGAGCGACTCCCCGCAGACTCACCGCCGACGGCGAAGCGCCCTGCTCAATCCACGCGCGAATCCACGCGATTTGCTCGGCCTTCAACGGTGGCCGCCCCTCGGCCGGCATGAAGTGTGGATGATTCACGGGCAGCGTGACCCGCTCCAGCAGCACACTCTTCCCAGAACTACCTGCCACAACTATCGGCCCGTCCTTGCCTCCCGCCATCACCCTCTCATACGAGTCAAGGCGCAGCCCTCCTTGCGTCTTCGAAGCTCCATGGCAAGAAACGCAGTTGGCGTCGAAGATGGGATCGATATTCTGGGCGTAAAACGAACCGGCATGTGCGCCCGCCTTCCCATCTCCTCCCAAGGGCAGCCACATCTTCAACCGAGCAGGCATCATGGCGGTGAGGTAGTTGTCGCCATGCGTGATCGAGCCCCCAAGATGAGCCGTCCAGAACAAGGCGATCAGCACCACCGTCTGCATCGCCGGATACAAGCCTCGTTGCCCTCCCGTTGCCCATGCGGGCCGCACCATCAGGCACAGCATCGTGCCGATACAAAGTACGATGCCGCCCCACATGTGGCGCGTCACCGTCGTGCCGGTCTCCCCGCTGCCGTAAGCCAGCGCATAGCCCAGCACCAGCGATCCAAGGCTTGCCGCAAACGCTATCGGCAGAACAAAGCCCGCCGCCTCGCGCAGCGCGGCTCTCGACCGTCCAGCAATTTCCAGCAACGGAATCAGCAGGATCAACCCAATCGGAATGTGCACAACCAGCGGGTGAAAGCGGCCAAGAAACTGCAGCCACTGCGCATGCTGCCTGCCATCCAGTCGAAACAGAAAGGGCAGCACTACCAGCACC
>CAILBQ010000635.1 GCA_903832475.1 uncultured Acidobacteriota bacterium
AGCCACTCCCTTTGAATTATCATAGGTTTGCGTGTTAGGGAGCGAACCTGGAAATTGTGCTTCTGAAACAACATTGTCTTGCTGCAGATTGCCCCTTACAAAAAGCGTATGTCTGCTGTTCGGTTTGTAATCCAGCTTTAAGATATAGGTGATCAGAGATTCAGGAGCGTGGGACGAAAAAGTATAACTGCCAATGTTATAACCATCCCCTCCATTATTGCCGTTGGACGTAGGGAGCTGCGATAAATATTGGATGACAGCGGAGTTCACGCCAGGACCGAGAGGACACCCTCCATCCGCCGAACACTTGGGATCAATCGCGGCAAGGTCGGAAGGCCCCAAAGTAGTTGTTGTACCAGACGCGTTGACATATGTCAGGTTGCCTGCCAGAAAACTCGCTAGAGGCACATTGCGCGTTACTTGTTTGCTCTCGGCAATCTTCTGGCCTTCATAAGTTCCAAAGTAGAAAAGCTTGTCTTTGACTAGCGGACCGCCAACGGTAACTCCATAGGTATTACGAAGATATTTACCGGGTCGGTTTTCTTCGCCGCTTTCGACCTGGGCCTGCTTGTTAAACCAATCATTAGCTACCGTATTCGTCGGTCTATAGTATTCGTACAAACTACCATGTATCTTGTTCGTTCCGCTTCTTGTCACAAGTGAAATTTGTGCGCCGGAAGACCGTCCTGAATCCGCGTTCGCATTGGTGGTAACAACCCTGAACTCCTCGACTGAATCGCGCGTCGATCGCAATACACCTGAGAACGCATAACCTCGGCCCTGGTCGTTATTGTCAAGACCATCCAGTGTGAGATTGCTCTGATCAGAACGTGCTCCGTTCACTGCACCGCTGCGGCTGTCTGTATCCTGCGCACCAGGTTTCGCGTCCCCTAGAAAAAGAACGCCCGCCTGTAGACTCAGGAGATCGAGTACATTATTGCCCTCAAAGGGCAGTGATTGTATCTGCTGATTATTGAAAGGGGTTCCCACCGTGGCATCGCTCACATTCATCAATACATCAGAAGCATCAACCTCAACGGTAGCCACCTCTGTAGATACCGATAACTTGAAATTTGCCACGCGCGGCTGGTTCACCAACAATTCAATGTTGGTCTTTTCACCTCCGAAACCGTTCGCCTGAACCTCGATAGTGTAGTGTCCTGGAGAAATTTGCTCGAACGCAAATTCGCCGTGTTCGTTGCTGACCCGTTCAGCCTTGTAGCCGTTCTGCGTCTCCGTGATACGAATGAGCGCTCCCGCGATAACCGCGCCGCTAGGATCGTTCACCATTCCATGTAAGGAGGTAACAGCGGTTTGAGAAAGTCCAGTTGCCAAATCCAAACATGAAAAAACGGTAAGAATAAGAAGGTACTTGATCCACTTCATCCAGCATTATCTCCATAGTGATTGCTTTGAAACAGAGTGTGTGAGTGAAAGCCTTTGCGGCCAGTCACGCTTCTAATGCGCGGACAATGCAATCCCGCGCTTCGCACTCCAATAAGCTTTCAAAGGAGAGCGCGTGGCTGGGATCTCGAGTCGAGGGGAAGTAGCGTCTAAATGGAAGAAACTTATCAGAGGGTTGCACACCCAGGATGCGAAGTCTAGTCGGATAAAGAATTGCGATTCGCCCGACAATATCCCTTTATCCGGCGGACCGAATCGCTCTTTCTAGTCTGAGTCATGGCAAGCCTACTGAACCACATGCGCGAATCTGCGCATGATCCGCATCTCTCTAGTTCTTCCGCCAGCTTTGCCTTGCCTCCCTTTGCGAGGATGCGTAAGGACCGTCCTCTTCAAATTCGCGTGCTGCGAGTAAACATCGACGGTTGCAAGTTCCCGATGCTTGAGTCAAGCCAACCGATGGCGGTGCCTCAAGGCGTACAATCTCCTGCAATGATCTGTTCACAGGAATAAAGTGCCCCGAGAAGTCCTGTGTTCGTGCGCTCCGGCACCAAAGACACTACATGAGGCGAGGTAAGCATGACGGAATCACATCACAGAAAAAAGCATGACAGGCGCAGTTTTTTAAAGGCTGGCGCTGCGGTTACCGGCGCTTTACTGACCAATACTGCCATCGCCGAGTCAAAAACATCGCTCCCGGCGTTGCCGGTGAATCCTCATACGCAGGCTGCCATGCCAACGCGCAATCTTGGGAAAACTGGTTATAAGGTGGGTCTCTTTAGCCTTGGAGGCCAGGCCGCTCTCGAGCATGCCAACAACACAGAGGTCGCTGTATCAATCATCGAGCGTGCTTTGGATCTCGGTGTGAATTACATCGACACCTCTTCCATCTACGGCGTCCCCGAGCGTTGGAGTGAGCAGTATATTGGCCAGGTTATGACTCACCGACGTTCCGAAGCGTTTCTGGCCAGTAAAACGCGCGAACGCACTCGCGATGACTCCATGCGGATGATCGATAAGTCACTTACCTTGTTGAAAACGGATCACCTCGATCTTTGGCAACTTCATGACATAGGACTCATGACAAATATTGACGCTGTATTTGCCAAAGGTGGTGCCATGGAAGCCCTGCGGGAAATGCAAGAGCAGAAAGTCGTTCGCTTTCTCGGGCTCACCGGCCACTATCGCCCTGATGCCCTGATGGAAGGGATTCGACGCTACCCCTTTGACGCGATCCTGATGGCCATCAATGCTGGAGATCCACACCACTTCAGTTTCGGTCAAGACCTCTTACCTCTTGCAGTCGAAAAACAAATGGGTATCATCGGGATGAAGGTTCCAGGCCGTGGTCGCCTACTTACAAGTTTTGTGCCTCCTCCTCTCGAAAAGCAAAAGCATTCGTGGGAAGGTATGGTTCTAGCTCCCAACCCCGGCACACTGCATATGCGGGAAGCGATGTATTACACCCTCTCTCAACCAGTAAGCACAATTATCATTGGCTGCGACTCCATCGC
>CAILBQ010000636.1 GCA_903832475.1 uncultured Acidobacteriota bacterium
ACCTTCGCCGAGCAGGGGGAGAAGGGGCACGAGGAGTGGTTCGACCTCGAGCTCGCCCTGGTGGCCGACGTGGCGCTCGTCGGCTACCCCAACGTGGGCAAGTCGACCCTCATCTCGCGGATCTCTGCGGCCAAGCCCAAGATCGCCGACTACCCGTTCACCACCCTCGCCCCCAATCTTGGAGTTGTCTCGGTGGGCGAGGCTCCCAACGACGAGAGCTTCGTCGTCGCCGACATGCCTGGACTCATTGAGGGCGCGCACCTCGGCGCCGGTCTCGGTATCCAGTTTCTGCGGCACATCGAACGCACCCGGGTGCTGGTTCACCTCGTCGATGTCTCGGATGGCGCGGGCCGCCCTGATCCGGTAGAAGACTTCAAGGTCATCAATACGGAACTGGAAAACTTTGGCCACGGTCTCGCAGAAAAGCCGATGATCCTGGTTGCCAGCAAGATCGACGCCGCCAATCCAGACAAACTCAAGAAGCTGACCACCTACGCCAAGCGCCGCAAGCTGGAGTTCTTCGCGATCTCCGCGGTCACCGGAGAGGGAATCGAAGAACTGAAGTGGGCGCTGGCCGCGCATGTACGCAGCTCTCGCGTGGTCGAGGTTCCCGAACCAATCTTCTAGCGCTCGCCCCGTCAAACAAACCTAGTGAAGGTTGGTCACCGCGTACCCATTCGGCACCTTGGTCTGAAACATGTCATCGGTGAGCGCGGGATTCAGTGTCACTCGCTCCACCGTCATGACTAGCTGGTAGCCATTTTGCGGGTCGCGCAGGGTCATTGTGCCCGGATACTTCACGCCGCCAAAGTCCTTGTAGACACCGTAGACCACCTGGGTCTTCAAGTTGCCGTTATCGTCGTACAGATCCTGCTGGTAAGGCAGCAGGTCTTCTCGACGAAAGCGAATCACGCGCACCGGGTACAGCTCCATGCTGTTGGCCTTGCGTCGAACTACGTTCAGCAGGTAGTCCGGGCTCGCAATCAGGTGTTTCTTGCTTGCGTCCTCAGTGGTAATGGTTTCGTTGATCACGGAATACAGCTCGTCTTCCGCCAGACCTTTCACCACCATCGCACTATAAAAGGGTCCCGGCCGCAGATTCTCGTACCAGTTTGCCGAGTTCCCTTTGGAGGCATTTAAGCCCTCGTATGCCTTGCTGTAGTGCGGGATCACCAGCGTGAATTTTGTTCCGTCGCTGGCCAGATCGAACATTTCCGTCTGGACGATGGGCAGCCGGCCCAGTACGCGCACCATCTCCGGCTTGCGTATCAAAATATTGGCGCGGAAGGTGGGATAGTCGGTCGCAGTCCCTTCTTTCGCCTTCAGCCGGCTTGCCTGAATATCCACCGTTGCCGTGAGGCTCTCAAACTTGGAATAGCTGGCGTTCAGTTGCGCCACAAGCTGCTCGGCGGACGCGGTCTGGACTGTCGCCGGCGCCACTGGAATCGGCAGTTTGCGCTTCGAAGTCAGCAGGCTTAGGCACCCGGTCATCGGCAGCAGCAAAGGCAGGCTCAGCAGAGCCAATGCAGTCGTCCCTCGCGGCGATCGAAGCCTCCCGAACCACATCAGCGTCCACCTGCCTGTTTGACGGCTTGCCGGTAGCTGGCCACATTTTTGTTGTGCTCTTCGAGCGTCGCTGCAAACCGGGATTTCCCCTGCGGATCCGCTCCCGCTGCCACAAAATAGAGATAATCCGTCGCTGCCGGCGTGAGAGCCGCGCGCAGCGCTGGCAACCCCGGATTCGCGATCGGCCCCGGTGGCAGCCCGGCATGACGGTAAGTGTTATAGGGCGTGTCTCGGGTCAAGTCCGATTGATAGATCGTTCCGCGCCATTTCCCCTCGACCAGCAGCCCGTAAATGACTGCCGGGTCTGTCATCAGCGGCATTCCCCTGGCGAGCCGGTTGCTGAGCACGCTGGCCACCTGGGGACGTTCCGAGTCGACTGCCGTCTCTCGCTCTACCAGCGAAGCCAGCGTAACAACATCATGCACATTGCGGCTTCTTCCGCCCGGCGTCAGGCCAATCTCCGCGGCGGCCGCGCGAAAACGGCGCACCATCGCTGAAACAATCTGCAGCGAAGTCGCCTTGCGTTGGAATCGATATGTGTCGGGAAACAGATATCCCTCCAGGCTATGCGCATGCGGATCAAGATCGGCGATCAGGGAAGTCGAGTTAGCCGTTGTCGCCAGAAAATCGTTTCGATTCACGAATCCCGCCTGTGCGACTCGGGCCGCTATATCGAACCGGGTCGAACCCTCCGGAATCGTGACCGCGACCGTGTAGACGTCGCCCTTGGCGATGCGAGCATAGACCTCCGTCACCGGCGCTGCATGGTCAAATCTGTACTCACCCGCTTTCAAGGAGCCATGCTTCCAGAGCCGCACCGCGTCGAAGCCATAACGGCTGCGGATGATGCCGGCGCGTTCCAGTTCGGCGCCGATCAGTCGGCTTCCGCTGCCCGGCGCAATTTCGACGAATGTTTCTGTTGTGGGCCCGGCCGGCAAGAAGACAAACCACGCCGCCGCCCCGCCCGCTGCCCCAAGCAGAAGAAGCAAGATCAGCAGGAATCCCACCGCGCCGGACCCTGTTCTTTTTTTCGGCCTTCGCCCGCGGCGCACCATGCTTCGCAGAATCCTCTCTGGACTTGTTGCTTGAGATCGGGGAACAAGATCGACGCCCCAGGCGCGCGGGCATCTTCGATAAGACGCGAGCCTGTACCGCTTCGATTCTCTTCTTCGATTGTATTTGGCCACCGCAGGGCGATTGACCCGGCCAATCCGTTTAGCGGGCGGTAAGCTGAATGCTGTGAGGTCTCAACTGCCCGCGATACAGCGATTTCTAGGCTTGGATATCGGCTCCAAACGCATCGGCATTGCGGTTTCGGACGAGCTCGGCCTGACCGCCCAGCCCGTCATGACCCTTGTGCGCAAGCGCAATCCCAAAGACGACCTGCGCTCGATCGCCCGGCTCAGTCGAAAATTCGGTTGCGCCGCAATTGTTGCCGGTGACCCGTTGCACCTCTCCGGCGAAATCAGCGCGCAGGCACAGAAAACACGCCTGTTTGCAGAAGAATTAGCCCGCATGGCAAATCTGCCCCTGCACCTCTGGGACGAACGGCTCACCTCGCACGAAGCTCACGAGATTCTCTACGCCTCAGGCAAGAGCCGCCAGGAACATGCCGCGCTTGTCGACCAGGTTGCCGCCACACTCGTTCTGCAGTCTTTCCTCGATGCCCAGGCAGACAAACGTCACCTTTCCTGAACGGCGTTGCCGAATCCCTCAGAACTCGCCCCCGCGCCGTCGGCCACCCTCGAATCCGAACCGCAAAACTGAGCCGTTCTGGATGATTTCCGCGCTTTTCGCCATCGTATAATCGAGGTTTGACCCACCCGCCAGCTTGCGCTCACGTGTGGAACTCCCAAACAGGGCGGAAAGCACTCCTGATCGGGCACAATTGCACAAAGCCCCACCAGTCCCAGCCACAAATGGCATGCCGACCGCAATGGACATTGAATGACGGAACATATCAAAAAGCAGCTCCTGGAAGAGATTGCCAAGCTCGAACACGAGCTGGCCCACGAACTTCCGGTCGAGATCAAAAAAGCAGCCTCCCTCGGCGACCTCTCTGAAAACGCCGAATACCACATGGCCAAGCAGCGCCAGGTGTTCGTTAACGCGCGCCTGGGCCAGGTCAAAAAGCGCATGGCCGAGCTCTCCCTGGTCAATCTCGCCAACATCCCCCGCGACAAGGTTGCCTTCGGTTCGACCATCACTGTGTTCGACAGCACCAAGGACGAGGAAATTGTCTACAAACTGGTCACCAGCGAAGAGTCGGACGTCTCGAAAGGGCTCATCTCCACCACTTCGCCCATTGGCCGCAGCCTGATTGGCAAAAAGGTCGGCGATATCGCCATTGTGGTCACGCCCAACGGCAAGCGTGAGCTCGAAATCCTGAAGCTGATCACCATCCATGACGAAGCGGCTCTTGCCGAAAAAGATCAAGACGTAGTCGGGGGATAGAACGTGGCAACCACCTGGACCAGTGCCTTTGGCCGCGGATGCGGCTGGCTGCTCGACAAGATTGTGCACGGTCTGTCGCTGACCCGCATCTCTCCCAACGTCCTTACCTTCATCGGACTGGTCATCAACATCGGCGCGGCCTTCTTCTTCGGCCATGCCAACACCACCAACGCCGGACGCATGTTCGCCTACGCCGGTTTGGTGATTATCGGGGCCGGCATCTTCGATATGGTCGATGGCCGCGTCGCCCGCCGCACCAACCAGGTCACCGTCTTCGGAGCCTTCTTCGACTCGGTCATCGACCGCTACTCCGATGTTGTCCTGTTCTTCGGCCTCATCGTCTACTACGCCCGCGTGAATCACTTCCGCTACGTGGTGCTGACCGCGTTTGTCATGGTGACCTCGCTGATGGTCAGTTACACCCGCGCCCGCGCCGAGGCGCTCATCGGATCCTGCAAAGTCGGCTTTATGGAGCGGCCAGAACGCGTCGTGCTGATCATCCTCGGTGCCCTGTTCAACCACTGGGGCGTGATGGCGCCGGTGCTCTGGGTTCTGGCCATCCTGTCGACGATCACCGTAATCAATCGCATCACCTACACCTACACCAACACCAAGCACATGGTGCCTCTGCCCTAGTCGCCTCCCCTCAGCACCCCCTTGGCACCAGCGGCCTCAGCAGCATCTGCCTCCTCAAAGCGCTGTCATCCTGAGCAAAGCGAAGGATCTGCATTTGCCCTTGCTTTCTTTCTGTCATTCCCTCCGGGCATCCGCTTCTGTCTGCTTTGGCCGTTGCTCTTGCTTTTCTTTCTGTCATTCCCCTCAGGGGAATCTGCTTC
>CAILBQ010000637.1 GCA_903832475.1 uncultured Acidobacteriota bacterium
ATTCAAAAGACATTTTGTCCCCTGCAATCCCCTCAAACCTCCGGATTTGGCAGCAGATTTGGCAGTAGCTTCGCGCAGCGTTTCCGAATCGCTACGCAGCCCAAGGATGCCCGACGTGTCGATCCGTTATGTCGGTACTTATTCATAACTACCCACGTTTCGTATCGACCGCGACCAGACGAAACATCGGCGCTGTTTAACCTCGGGGTCGCCGCCCTCGATTGTCTTGTCGCTCGGCACACCCTCAATGACCATGACTCAATAGCAGACCACGGGCGACCTCCCGCGGAATGCCGTAGTGACTCTTGGAACCCACAGCAGACATGGGAATGCCGCTCAAATTCACGGCCATTTCAATCGGGTCACTGGTCCTGACGCACTTCCAGGTGGAACGCGAGTTCGTTCATGGATCCGAGCACCCGGCGGTTGGTCGCCGGAGCAATGAGCGCCGGCTGCATCTGCGCCAGTTCGCGGTTCACGATATCCATCGGAATATTCTTCGCCGAAAGCAGCTGGCCGGCGGCAATCCGGAGATTTCCTACGATCGTGGCCCGCAGCTCACGCGCCGGGAGAATGACAGTCAGCAATGAACGTTCGCTGGTAGCGAGAATGAGTTGCCGGGTCCCAAGGCGCACCAGATGCACACACCAGTTGCCGAGGCGCGTCGTGGGTTCGGACGCGGCGGACGGCCGGCCAGTGATGCCAAGCCGGCTGCGAACAACCTGGGAACAGCAGAGAGAAATCACGGTGTTTAGCGCACGGCCAAAGTCGCTTCCGCACCAAACGACGGGTTAACTGCCACCGAGCAGTCGGCGCGCCAACAGGGATTGCATATCGCGTCGCCCATCGGCGATCAGGTAAATGGCCACCCGCTCCCCAACGACCCGGTAGATCAGCCGGTAGGGCTTGAAGAATACCTGCCGGTACTCCTGATCACCGAGGCCGCGTAGTTCCTTTGGCTGCGATCCGCGCGTCGGCTTAGCCGAGAGACTTTCCGCGATCTCCAGAATTCGACCGAGGACATGCTCAGCGCTCTGGGGCGAGTCGTGCGCCGCAATATGCGTGACGATGTCTTCCAGGTCGCGCTCCGCGTCTTCGGTGAGGACGACCTCGAAGCGCATCAGTCTTCTGTCGCCAGCTTGGCCCGCACTCGCTTGGCGACATCGGCCAGCGGCTTGACCCTGCCTTGTGAGACCTGCTGGTTACCCAGCGCCAGGATCTTCAACAGCGCCAAGGTCTCCTGCGTCTGCTCGTACGTGGCCACGTCCTGAATTACAGCCTTGGCTTCCCCGTTCTGGGTAATGACCATAGGCTGCCGCTGGTCCGTCAGCTCCTGCAGAACCTCGGCGGCATTGGCTTTCAAGTAGCTGATCGGTCGGATCTGGGTCGAATAGCGCATGGGAACTCCCGGATTGTATCGGACCAAATATAGTCCTTTATCAGTCCTGATTCAACTGGCCCTATCCAATGGCACGTCGGCGCCGCGACTACCAATACGATTTTGCACGCTAACATCAAAGATGTTAAACGCATCGCATCCCCTCTCACCCCGGCCATGGAGCGCGTCGCGCGAGATTCGCCGGGCGCGCCGCCGATGTCGCCGACGGGCAAATTCGCTAGGCTTCCGAAGCTCTGCGTATCGGCAAGGGGAGCCAAAATGGGTAGAAGGTCGTTGTCGGGCGGCGTACGGCCAGCGGGGCCGGACCGCATCCAATTCACCTTTGTGTTCGCCGGTGTTCGGTATCGGCCGACGCTGCCATGGACGCCTACTGAGACCACCCTGCGCCGCGCCCGGCAACATCTCATTGGCATCAACGCACGCATCGCGGCAGGTACCTTCTCCTTCGCTGAGGAGTTCCCCGACTACCGCCACTTGAAGGAGGTTCCGCGCGCCGGCTCCGCACGGACCTGTAGCCAGGTGTTCGATGAATATCTGGCCCACTGTTCGGCTCGCGTCGCCCGCCTCGACATGGCCTCGGTGACGCTGAGCTCATACCGGACGATTCTGGATGGCATCTGGCGCCCGGAACTTGGCGCACTCCGGTTTCTCGACGTGCGTTACTCGACTCTCGTGCGGATCGCCGACCGCACCGGGTGGGGCAAGAAGACCCTCAACAACGCCATCAGCGTTCTGCGACGTGCATTCAAGTTCGGCTACCGTGATCATCCGGACCGATCCGACCGGACGCGCGAACTCAAGGGAGCGCGGATTCAGCGCAAGGATCGATCCCTGATCGATCCGTTCAGTCTGGAAGACGCCGAGACGCTAATCGCCGCGCTTCGCCGTGATTGGGGCGACGCCCAGGCCAACTACGATGAGTTCCGGTTCTTCGTCGGGTTGCGGCCTTCAGAGGAAATAGCACTACTGGTAGACGACTACGACGCCGCCCGCGGCACGCTGGACGTCACGAAGGCCCGGGTTGCCGGCGTCGACAAGGACTCGACCAAGACGGGCGATGACCGGCAGATCGTTCTATGTCCGCGTGCCATCGGCGTCCTGAAGCGCCATGCCGCCTTTCGAGATGCGCTCGTGCGAGTGGGCGCGATTGATCACGACTTTCTGTTCTTCAAGGCCAACGGCCTGCCGATCCGCAGTCTTCAGTACCCAGGCACGCGCTGGCAGCGGACACTGCGCAGGCTGACGAAGATCCGTTACCGCCGGCCGTACCTGGCCCGGCACACGTCCGTGAGCTGGGATCTGATGATCGGCCGCAGCGCCCTCTGGGTCGCCCGGCAACATGGCCACAGCATCTCCACGATGCTGCGCTGCTACGCCGCGTGGGCGGGCGGCA
>CAILBQ010000638.1 GCA_903832475.1 uncultured Acidobacteriota bacterium
CGTGCTCAGCAGCGTCCACTATCAAAAAGGCAAATACTTGAATGCGATGAACCCGGCTTCCGCGGACCAGAACGAGCAGAACATCGTCACCGTCCGCGGTCCTCATTTCGAGGTCACCTTCAAGCAGATTGCCGGCCTACTGGCGCGGCGCATCGTGTTTGTACCTCGCGAAGGCTCCTCGATCGGCCGTGGCGAGCGGGTGGGCCTGATCAAGTTCGGTTCGCGCGTCGACGTGCTGGTGCCGGCCGAGGCGAAAGTGCTGGTGCAAAAAGGCGTTCGCGTCAAAGGCGGCGCGTCGATTCTGGCGACCATGTCTGGGCCGGGAAACAGGCTTGAGGGCGGGCTGTGACGCCACGGCTGGGGCGGCCGTTTCCCGGCGACCACGACTCTGCCGATGACAGGGCGGGAAAGCGCGCGGCCCGGGTTCGACGCGGCATGTTCATTCTGCCGTCTTTGTTCACTGCGGGCAGCATCGGCCTGGGCTATTTCGCCATCACCCAGACCATCGACTCGGTGAGCGGGGCTAACGACGCCGCCCAGCATCTGGACTGGGCGGCCAAGGCTATTTGCCTGGCTATCCCCTTCGATTCGCTGGACGGGCGCATCGCGCGCCTCACCAACACCACCAGCGAATTCGGCAAGCAACTCGATTCGCTTGCCGACGCCATAACCTTTGGCGTAGCGCCGGGACTGCTGGCCTGGGTGTGGGGCTTTCATTCGCTGCCCGACACCATGAACCCGGAGCTGCATCGAAGCCTGATGCAGGTGGGCTCCTTTGTCTGCTTCCTCTTCCTGCTCTGCGGGGCCTCGCGCCTGGCGCGGTTCAACATCAGCCACGATCCGCAGCCGCGCAATCCCGGCCGCCAGGACCGCAAATATTTTGTAGGCATGCCCATCCCCGCGGCCGCCGGCATGGTCGCGGCCACGGTGCATGTTTTCTACGGAATTCCCAACATCTACTGGTGGCTCTCCGTCCTGTGGGTTGGCATGATGGGGCTGCTCGGCTTCCTCATGGTCAGCACTTGGCGCTTCTGGTCGGGCAAGGAGATCAACCTTTCCCGCGCTCAGCCCTTTCAACTGCTGGCCGTGCTGGCCATCATCCTGTTTGTCATCATCCGCTGGTCCAACGGAACGCTGTTCCTGGTCGGTCTGGCCTACATGTTTTCGGGAATCTGGGCCCGGGCTGCCTATTCCTGGTCGCGTCGCCGCCGGCAAAGTTCCATGATCGAGCCGGAAGTCCGCCGTGCGCCGGCCTTCACCGCTCAGTACCACGACTATCCCGAGGCAGGAGAATTGTTCGACCAGCCGTTGCAGCCACGCGCGGGCGCATACGAAGCCCCCGGACATCGCACCGAACCTTCCACCGAACCGCAGGATCTGCGACACGATGACTACTGAGTACAAGATCGCGCTGGCCGGCGCTTCGTCGCTGCTGGCCAAGGAGCTGAAGGAGTCGCTGACGGAGTCCCCGCTGGCCGGCGCCAGCTTCGTTCTTCTCGACGAACAGGACGCTCAGGGGCAGCTCGAGCAGGTGGGCGACGAAGTCACCGTGGTGCAGGCCATCGGGCCGCACTCGTTCGAAGACATCGACTTCACGTTCTTTGCCGGCAGCGAAGCCTTGACGCGGAAGTACTGGCGCGACGCCTTGGCCGCCGGCTCCACGGTGCTCGATCTGTCAGGCGCGCTGGATGACGAGCCCGGGGTGCTGGTCCGCGCGCCGTGGCTGGGCAACTCCATCGTGTCGCCAGACCTGCTCACCAAGGCCGTCGTTCCCGCCAACGCGGCAGCGCTTGCCCTGGCCCTGATGCTGGACCGCCTGCAGGACGTGGCCGAGATCCGCTTCATGTCCGCAACCGTTCTCCAGCCCGCCTCCGAATACGGCAAGGAAGGCCTCGATGAGCTGCACCAGCAGACAGTCAGCCTGTTGAGTTTTCAGTCCATGCCGCGTGCAGTCTTCGACACCCAGGTGGCCTACAACACGCTGTCCAGCTTCGGCGAAAGCGCGACAGCCAGCCTGGCGCGTTCCGAGAGCCGCATCCGCCGGCACTATGCAGCGCTTGCGGGCGATCGCCTGCCCGAACTGCGCATGCAGCTGATTTACGCGCCCGTCTTCCATGGCAACGCCTTTTCGATCTGCATCGAGCTGGAGCAGGCCGTCGCCCTCAGTACCATTGAAGACGCCTTGGGCGGCGAGCATCTCGACCTGGTGCTCGAAGAAACCGATTCGCCATCGAACCTGGCCGCGGCCGGACAGAACGATGTCCTGGTGTGGCTCAAGCCCGAGCCGCCCGTCTCCCGGGTCAGCGGCGAAACCAGCCGCTTCTGGCTCTGGGCGGCCAGCGACAACCTGCGCCTCGCGGCCCAGAACGCCGTGGAATGCGCGCTCGACCTGCGCCGCCTGAGGCCTCAGGGCAAGGTGCAGTAGCGGCTCGCGAACTTACTTCGCCGGCGCTGTCCACTTCGGTGACTGCCATTCAATGGTCGTTGTTTGCAGAAGCTGGCGGAGCGCTTCGCCGTCCGATTTCTGCTTGGTCTGCGTCGTTTCAGTCTGCTGCCGGTTTTGTTCCAGCGCATCTTCGCTGCGGTTCAGCGCGTCCACAAACCGCTTCGCCCCTTCGTTCCCCTTAAGGGCGGTGAGGTTTTCGCGCGTGCGGGTTTCTTCCGTGGTCAGAGCTTCACGCTGCTTCTGAAGGTCTTCCAGATGAGTTTTGTCGTCGGCAATAGCCTGGATATCGGCAATCAGCGGCTTGAGCTGCGTAGCCAGGGCGTCGGTCGGGTCCTGCGCGTGCGCCTGTTCCCCCAGCCCGCGCAGGTAGTTGGCCTGGTCGCTGAAATTCGACCCGTTCACGTCGACGTTGGTGAGGATCTGCCAGCTTTCCCGGTCCAGTCCTTCATCGGCCACCAGTTGCGCGGCGGATTGGTGGGCAGGAACCTGCACGCGGAAGCGGTACAAGTCAGCGGTCGATTCGGCAGCCTTGCTGTCTGGAGCCAGCGTTCGGTTGCGCGTGCGAGGAACTTCCAGCACCACCGTACGCGGCTCATCGGCCGAGTTCGACACGTTGTACGTCGTGCGCGATTCGGCGGCAAAATCCTGGGCTACGTGGCCGGGAAGCTGTCCCGTCGCATGCGGAGTGATGCGCACCCGGCGCAGTTCGCGCTTGTCCGGCTCGGCATGCGGCCGCACGCGTACTGCCTGGTCGGTGGCATAGGAAAGCAGCCGCTTCTCCGCCGGGTGGATAGGATCCAGCAGCCCCTCACCGGCAAAGGCGCCCGATTCGAAGACCGAGAAATTACCTGAGTCGAAGGTCAGCTTCGAAGTGTTGTCCAGCCACAGCGCGCGCAGCGGTTTCGGTTCGGAGGCGGACCAAAGCGTGACGCGCTCGACGGGGAGGGTCTGCTGCAGGATGGGCACCATCGCCGACTCATTCTTGTGGATCGTAACCGGCTGAGCCAGCGCGTATTGAAAGAAGTCGTCGAAGGCGTTGGTGGTGACGTTTTCGTCGACGTTGGTGTCGGTGGCCTTATCGACACCGCCGCCGCCTCCTCCGCCAAGGCGATAGACGCCTCCGCCTACATTGCCGCCCATACCGGGACCGTAGCCATTGCCGCTGCCGGAGCCGAGCCCGCCACTCCTTCCGGCGGCGAAGCCCTGTCCGTGGATGACGGCCTGATTTTGCGGCATCTCATTCGAGACACCGGCATTCAGTTTTGCGAGTGCTCCAAAGTTACGATTGGCCGAAGCGATGTTCTGCCCGGCAATCGGGCCGGACACGACAGGCACGGGCGCCGCGGTTGCCATTTCAGCCGCCTCGTGAGTTTGCGGCGTGGACTGCGCCTCGGTAGAGATCGGCACCTCCGGCCGGCGCAAGTACAGCGGGTCTGAAAGCGGCTGAATAAAGCTCTGCGGCGCTCCCGCCACTAGAGAAAGCTGCACGTTGTCCCAGTCCGACCCAATCGTGTTATCCACCACCGCCCACCCCTGCAAAATGGCCGTATCCGTTGCCGTTTTGGGGAAGACAATGCGATACGTCGACTTCCACACCGGCACTTCGCTGATGTAGCTCACACGCAGCTGCCGCGGCCCGGTACCCAGGGAGTCAAGCGAAAGATGCCGCAGCCCGGTTGTATGCGTGCTCGACAGCAGCTCCAGGTATCGGTCGAGCTGCCCTTGCAGGCTCGCGTCGAGCGGCCGGATAGACAGCGTAGGCAGCAGTTCGATCACCCGCACCGCCCCTGAATTCGCCACCAGGGTCAGGTAAAATCTGGCCTGCGCAGGCTTTTGCACGTCAGCATCCGGCGAACTCCCCGTATCGACCGGCAGCGCGCTTTGCGCGCGGGACTCGATCGACATCAGCCGCCCGTTGAACGTCCCTCCCGGCGCCCCGATCACTTCCACCTTCTGCCCGCGCAGCGCTTGGAACAGCTCCGTCGACGTAGGATCGTCGCTCATCGCCAGCGACAGCGACTTGAGCTGCTCGGCCAGCGGAGTAGTGGAGTTGTAATTCACCCCGCCAATGCGGCCTCCGTTGTCGTCGAGCACGGTCAAGGACTGCAGCACATCGTTCAATTGCGAGGTGGTGAAGTCGATCGCCACATGCTGATTCCCGGAAACCGAACCGAGGTGCTCAAAATAGCCAACGCCATTCTTGTAAAGCACCACCGACCTGACCGGCAGGGTACTGGCAGGCGATTCGTCTTTAGGCGCCGCGACAGGTTTCGCCGGAGCCTTTGCCTCGGCCGCGTGCGCCGCCTTGGCCGTGCCGGATGTCTGGGCGGAAGAAGCCGCGGGCAAAACGAGAGAAGTCAAGGCAACAACGGCAAGCGATGTGCAACGGACTGTACAACGGAGAGGACGCATGGTGTCTCCTGTGTGTCTTGAAAAACGGGGTGCTATTTCCTTGGACCGCGATGGACCCAAAAAGGTTCCCGCGCGTTTTTCAGACATTCACTGGAGTTAGCGGGAAGCCGCGGCTTTTCGGCGCGACTCTCTCGCAATTCACCCGCCGAAGCCGGCCAGCGTCTGCAACTGCCGCAGGTGATTGATGTCATGCCCGGCCATGGTTTCGAGAATGGTGGTGAAGGTCATGTCGCCGCGCTCGGGATGGTTGACCGTTTTGTCGGCGGCGCCGGGCAAGGCGGTCCGGGCCAGCAGCAGGTTCCACTGCCGCAGCGTGACAAAGGTCGCCAGCGCCTGTGCGGCGGGGATGCCCTTATACGTCGCCGCCCACCGGTCCTGGTCAAAGGGCTGCATGACGTGATGCTCTTCGGCGAGGGTCTGACGCAGGCGAAAGGCGAAAGCAATCTCGCAGTCGGCCAGGTGGCACAGGATTTCCGCCGGGCTCCACTTGCCCGGAGCTGGCGAAGCGGCGACCTGCTCGGGCGGAATGTTTTGCAGAACGGCTTCAAGCGCCAGCGGCGTGGCGGCCAATATCTCCAGCACAGGGCGCTGGTCAAGAAAGCGGGCGTAGGGATTGGCTTCAGGCATGACGTCTCCAGGATGCTGGTCTGAGGTTAGGGGTGGAAGGGCGACCGGGTCAATGGCGGTTGCTCGCCATCCACCAGGTCCAGAACTAGCTCTTCGTTTCGCGAATTCGGCAGGGTAAACTTGGCGGGCACAATTTTTCGATGAGGAGCAACGCATGAGCCAGGTCCGAGTGCTGGTTGGAACGCGCAAAGGCGCGTTTGTGTTGACGGCCGATGGCAAGCGCAAGGATTGGAAGATTTCTGGGCCCCACTTTGCCGGCTGGGAGATCTACCACGTCAAGGGCTCGACCGCCGATCCCAATCGGATCTACGCCTCGCAGAGTTCCGGCTGGTTTGGCCAGATTGTGCAGCGTTCGGACGACGGCGGCCAGAGCTGGAAGCCGGTCGGCAACAAGTTTGCCTACGAAGGCGACGCCGGCACCCACCAGTGGTATGACGGCACCCCGCATCCCTGGGAGTTCAAGCGCGTGTGGCACCTGGAGCCGTCACTCACCGATCCCGACACCGTCTACGCCGGCGTCGAGGACGCCGCCCTCTTCCAATCCAAAGATGGCGGCGAATCCTGGTCCGAGCTTTCCGGCCTGCGCAAGCACGGCACCGGGCCGGCCTGGCAGCCAGGCGCCGGCGGCATGTGCCTGCACTCGATCATCCTCGACCCCGCCGACCCGCAGCGCATCTACATCGCGATCTCGGCAGCAGGAGCTTTTCGCTCGGACGACGGCGGCGGCTCCTGGAAGCCCATCAACAAGGGCCTCTATTCCAAGTACATCCCAGACCCAACCGCCGAGGTTGGCCATTGCGTGCACCATATCGCCATGCATCCAGCGAAGCCGGGAACCCTCTTCATGCAGAAGCACTGGGACGTGATGCGCACCGACGACGCCGGCGAGCAGTGGATCAAGATCAGCGGCGACCTGCCGACGGACTTCGGCTTCGTCATCGACGTCCACGCCCACGAACCGGAGACCCTGTACGTGGTCCCCATCAAGAGCGATTCGGAGCATTTTCCCCTTGACGGCCAACTCCGCGTCTACCGCAGCCGCGCCGGCGGCAACGAATGGGAGCCCCTGACCAAAGGCCTGCCGCAAAGCAACTGCTACGTGAACGTTCTGCGCGACGCCATGGCCGTCGACCGCATGGACGACTGCGGCGTCTACTTCGGCACCACCGGCGGCCAGGTCTACTGCTCGCCCGACAGCGGCGACACTTGGGACGCCATCGTCCACGACCTGCCCGGCGTCCTCTCGGTAGAAGTGCAAACGCTATGAGGCAGGGAACAGAGAACAGGGACCAGGGATCAGTGAGCAGGGCAAACACCCGGACCTTGCAAATGGACTAGTCCCCAGCCCCTGTCCTTCGAGGTGTGCTTTGGCGGTAATCCGTGTCGAGTTGCCGGCGCATTTGAGGACCCTCGCCGGCGCAGGCCGCGAAGTGCAGGTCGAAGTTGCCGGCGCCGTCACCCAGCGAACCGTGCTCGAC
>CAILBQ010000639.1 GCA_903832475.1 uncultured Acidobacteriota bacterium
CAGTCATTGCGGAAAGCACTCGATCTCTCGAAAGTTGGGTGGAAACCCTGGCACAACAATCAATCAGCGAAGCAGCGGTATCGCGGGAGTTTAAAACTGGAAGGTGTTAGGTAGGCTTCAACAAGCGCGGAGAACGCATTGGCATTGAAGCAGGTTGCATGGTGTCAGCATTTGCGAACTATAGCATGGCCTTCCGCCGAATCGTGAACAAATTTTTTGCGCACAAGGAACGTCAAATCTTGCGCAAGACCGGTCCTCGACAACATGACAGCAGATTCATTTTTCGCACTCCGCTTGCAATCTGGAAATTATTTACCTGGGAACGTTTCCATCGGACCCATCCCGGCCCGGATTGCGTATTCTTCTTGCGTCCGATCCCCAGGACCTAATTGGAGCCCAAGTTGACGAAGCTGCTTCGTACCAATCTCATGACAGATGTTCCGACCACTTTCCGACCCGCTACCCACTCAAACTTTCGCTTCGCCGCATTGGTCTCTGCAGTGCTGCTTGGCACCATGGCGATTCCCATGGCTGCACAGACCGCGGTCCCGGTTGTCACCGGCGTGCCGCGCGTGGACAAGCTGCTCAGCCAGATGACCTTTGACGAAAAGATGGCTCTGATCCGCGGAGCCTCTGAGCCAGCAGCCACTAACCAGGGCCAAGCCGGCTTCCTGACGGGTGTGCCTCGACTGGGCATTCCACCGCTGCGCATGTCCGACGGACCTCCCGGCGTGCTGACCCGCTGGCCCTCGCAGGCGGAGACGGCAACCATGGGCCTGGCTGCCACCTTCTCTGAAGATGACGCCAAGCTCAATGGCGAAGTCATCGCCCGCGAAGCCAAGTCGCTGGGCATCGATGTCGTCCTCGAGCCCTTTATCAATATCGACCGCGACATCACATTTGCCCGCGGCTACAACACCTATGGCGAAGACCCGGTGCTCAGCGGCATCATGGGCGCCGGCCTCATTCACGGCATCCAGGGCCAAGGCGTCATGTCCCAGGCCAAGCATTACGTGGCCTACGACACCGACAGCGGCAATGTGTACGTCGACCAGCAGGCTCTGCATGAAATCTACGTTGCGCCTTTCATCGACGCGGTGCACGCGGATGTCTCGTCGATCATGTGCTCTTACAACAAGGTCAACGGCGTCCAGGCCTGCGGAAATCCCGACACGCTCATCAAGATCCTGCGCGATGAGGTTGGCTTCAAGGGCTTCGTCACCTCCGACTGGGGAGCGGTCCACGCCGCCAACTTCATCAACAACGGCCTGGACATGGAGATGCCCGGCCCTGGGCCGAAAGACAGCCCGCTCGGGTCGATGATCTTCTCCTTCTTCACAACCGAGAAGCCGAACGACGCGCCTCCGCCGAAGCCCAACATGGCCCTGCTCGCCGGGTTTCTGGGTGGGCATCTGCCAGAAGAGCCGGCGCCGCCGCCGTTCAACTTTGGCGCATTTGGAACTGGGAAAGATGCCCACACCAACTTCTGGAATCTGAAGCAGGAAGGCAAGCTGGACGAGGCTACCGTCACGCGTGCTGCCGGCCGCGTTCTCTACGAAATTGAAAAGTTTGGCTACCTCGACCATCCGACTGCCGGCCAGAATGGACCCAAAGTCGACCAGAAAGAACCGCCGGTTCATGCTGTCGAAGAAAACGCCGCCGCTATCCAGAAGACTGCGGAAGACGCCGCTGTTCTGCTCAAGAACGAAGACAGCATCCTGCCGCTGAAAACTTCAGACACCGTCGCCTTCATCGGCCCCGGCGCGGGACAGACGGTGGCCATCGGCACCGCCGGCGAACGCTCCATCGGCTGGCCCTGGCGCCAGATCGGCACCGTCCAGGCGCTCGCCAAAAACGACCCCGACCTGCATGTGACCTACGCCGTCGAAGACGACATGACCGGCGTTCCCATCCCCGCCGACGCCTGGGCCGCACCCGGTCTCCACTATACGCCGGACCAATCAGCGAAGGATCAGGCTTCCTTCAACGTCCCACTCATCGACTTCACCACCAAGGCGGGTACAGCTTTGCCGGCGAACACGAACGCCACCTGGGAAGGCACGCTGAACATTCGCAGCCAGGGCACGTACTGGGTCTATCTTCAACTCCTCGGCGCGGCGGGCTCGGTTGAAATCGACGGCAAGCGCATCGCCGGAGCCAACGGCATGCGCGGCGGCGTCCACGGCGACACCGTGCTCGGCGGCAAGGACGGCCTCATACCTACCACCGACGGCCTGGACAACCTGCGCACTGCTCTCGAACTGACCAAGGGAGCGCACAGCGTCAAGGTCTCCATCGAAGGCGACACCTCAAACAGCCCGGCGCAGGTGCGTCTCGCCTGGCAGACCCCCGTGGAGCGCAAACAGAATCACGAAGCCGCCATTGCTGCCGCCAAGTCCGCCAAGACGGCCGTAGTCTTCGCGTGGTCGCGCGGCAAGACCGACTTCGTGCTTCCTGGGAACGGTACCGACTACGACCAAAACAAGCTGATCGAGGAGATTGCCGCCGTCAACCCCAACACCGTCGTGGTTCTCAACGTCTCGCAACCGATCGCCATGCCCTGGATCGGCAAGGTGAAAGCGGTCCTGCAGATGTGGTGGCCGGGCGATGAAGGCGGCTGGGCCACAGCCAACATCCTCACCGGCAAGACCAGCCCGGCAGGACGCCTGCCCTTCACCTGGGCGAAGGAGCTGGCCGACTACCCGGCCACCAACCCCAAGTATCCCGAGCGCTCGACCAAAGGAGTCGACGGCAAGACCACCTTCTCCGAAGGCATCAACGTCGGCTATCGATGGTTCGACAAAGAGAAAATCGATCCGCTCTTTCCCTTCGGATTCGGTTTGAGCTATGCAAAATTTGCGTACTCCGATCTGAAGGCTGAGCCGGCTACGAATGGCGACCTCACCGTGAGCTTCACCGTCCAGAACACGGGCAGCGTGGCCAGCGACGAGGTGCCGCAAATCTACCTGGGCCGCCCGGAAAAGAAGCAGGCCGGCGACTTCCCGGAGCACGCCTTGGTGGCCTTCGATCGCATTCACCTGGGAGCGGGCGAATCGAAGTCCGTCTCCATCACCGTCCCGCAACACCGGCTGGAGTTCTGGAACACAGGCGCCGGCAAGTGGACCGTCGCCAGCGGGCCTCGTCCTGTCCTGGTGGGCGGCTCATCGCGCGACCTGCCGTTAACCGCAACCGTCACAATCCCCTAAGAACGCTTCAGCCAGAGTCGCCCCCCGGCCTGTCGCCTATGACAGATTCTCCTGGGGGCGTTCTCCTGTTTTTGCCTCGGTCACCGGCTTGCGTCGCATAGGCACCAGCGACTCGACGAAGATTCTCTCCGCCTCGTCCCAGCTAAACCGCTCGGCATATTTCCGGCATTCGTCGCGTGAACAAGTGAGGGCATGCGTGATAGCGACGCCCAGATCTTGGCTGATCCCGCCGACGCGCTCGTCGTTGGCCACGTCGATCGGGCCGGTTACGGGATAACCTGCGATCGGCGTTCCCGAAGCCAGCGACTCAAGCAAGACCAGGCCAAAGGTGTCGGTGAGACTGGGAAACACAAACACGTCGGCGCTCGCAAACAGGCGTGCCAGCTCATCTCCGTACTTTGCGCCAAGAAAAGTCGCGGCCGGAAACTGCTTTTCGAGCTCCTCACGGCCTGGACCCTCTCCGACAATCAGCTTGGTCCCCGGCATGTCCAAAGATAGAAAGGGTGCCAGGTTTTTCTCCACCGATACGCGGCCTACATACAGCGCGACCGGCTTCGCATACGGCAAGGCCGTCCGCCTCGAAGGATGAAACTTCATCGCATCGACTCCGTGCGTCCACTGGGTGCAGCGCATGAATCCCCGCTCGCGCAGGTAGGTCATCAAGCTTGGTGTGGGAGCCAACGTTGCCGCTGCTCCGTTATGGAACCACCGCGCCAGCGCATAGGTCAGAAAAAGCGGAACGCCCATCCGCTCCTGGATAAACTCGGGAAACTTGGTATGGAACGAAGTCGTGAACCGGTACCCATGAAAGCCGCACCACAGGCGCGCCATCATGCCCAGCGGCCCCTCCGTGGCCAGGTGAACGCAATCCGGCTGCAACGCGCGCAGCCGGCGTGGCAGACGCCAGACATTTACAGCAATGGGAATATTCGGGTCGCTGGGCAGCGGCACACAGCGAAACTCGCTGGGCTGAATGACAGTGACTTTCCACCCGGCGTCGCGCAGATCGCCAACCAGCCGCTGGTAGGTGCGCACGACTCCGTTGATCTGCGGCTCCCATGCATCGGTGACCAGCGCGAGGTGGCGCGGACGCCATGCTGAGCCACCGGTCGCGGGAGATGTCTGGTGCGTACCCAGCGTAGCCTTCCCATTCTCTTCAGTCGCAGCGGAAACTTCGAGAGAACTCTAGGCTATCAGTCTTGACTTTGCCAAGGCACATGATCCGTACCATGAAGTCCCAGGCAAAGGGAACATTACAAGCTCCCTTCCGGCAAAACCGTAACCCGGCGAAGGCTCGGTGCGACCACCGGGAGCGTGAACCGCGAAGCGGCGACTGCCGTACGGCAGGTGCTGCCTAGAAGCCCATGATGTTGTAGCCGCAGTCGACGTAGATGGTCTCTCCAGTGATGGCGGCGGAAAGATCGCTGGCCAGGAAAGCGGCCAGGCCGCCGACTTCAATCTGCTCCACATTGCGCTTCAGCGGAGCCCGCTCGGCATGCGCTTTCAGCATGTCTCCCAGGGCGCCCACACCGCGGGCGGCCAGCGTCCGAATCGGTCCGGCTGAGATGGCGTTGACGCGGATTTTGCTCGGCCCGAGGCTCGAGGCCAGATAGCGAACGGTGGCTTCGAGAGCCGCCTTGGCCACGCCCATTACGTTGTAGTTGGGGACGACTTTTTCCGCGCCGTAGTAGGTCAGCGTCATCACCGAGCCGCCCTGGGTCATCAGCGGAGCCGCCGCACGGGTCACCGCAATCAACGAATAGACGCTGACGTCATGCGCGATCCGGAAACCTTCCCGGGTGGTGTTCACGAAATCGCCGCGCAGGTCCTCCGCCGGGGCGTAGGCGACGGCATGGACCAGCGCGTCCAGCTTGCCGTACTTCTCTTTGAGCTGCCCGAACAGCGTCTCAATCTCGGCATCGCTGGCCACATCGCACTGGAAGCCTTCAGCGCCGGGCAGCTCGTCGATCAAGCCCTGCGCTTCGGATTTCATCCGCTCATTCTGGTAGCAGATGGCGAGCTTGGCGCCGCCCTCGTGCATTTTCTGGGCGATGCCCCAGGCAATGGACCGCTTATTCGCCAGCCCAAAGATGACCGCCGTCTTTCCTTCGAGATTGATCAGTTCCGCCATGCGTTCTCCGTTCCTCACTGCCGCGACCCCAAAAAACGGACTCGGCAAACGCCAACCAGAATATCAGTCGGACGCAATCGGCTGTTGGCGAGCAGCCCCGGCCGCAAAATTCGGGCAAATGGACCTTTGCTCTGCAAATCAGCCGCCCAAGTCGACCAGTTCAACTTTGCCCACGGGCAATCCCAGAAACCGTGAGCCGAGGCGCTCGAATTTCTCGACGGAATCGGTGGCAAAACAACGAATTTCCGGCCGACTCCGGGCTGTGCCGGCCGGCGGAGCGACCAACTCGGCGACTTCCTCCGCGACAGCCTCTGCCGAATCGATGACCCCAACCTTCAAAGGAGAAGCCAGCTCCGCAATCACCCGTTCCAGCACTCCACGAATCAACGGATAGTGCGTGCATCCGAGCATCAACGTGTCAGGGAAATAGCCGTCCCGGCGCGCCTCCTGAAGCAATTCCCTCAGATAAATCCTGACGACTTCGGCAGTCACGGGATGATCGACCCAACCCTCTTCGACCAGCGGCACCAGCAGCGGACAGGCTTTTTCGACGGCACGCAGCCCACGCGCCCGGCAAGCCGCCGCGTAGGCATGGCTGGCCACAGTGGCCTCGGTGGCAATCACCAGAACGTCCTTGCTGGCCGAGGCCCGCGCGGCCGCGGCCGCACCCGGCTCGATGACGCCCAGCACCGGCACGGACACCGCTTTCTGGATCGCATCGAGGGCCAGCGCACTGGCTGTATTGCAGGCGATCACCAAGAATTCCGCCCCGCACTCCTTCACCAGGAACTGCGCGCTTTCCGCCGCATAGCGCGCGATCGTTCGCCGCGACTTCGATCCGTAGGGCAGCCGTGCCGTGTCGCCAAGGAAGGAAAATTGGGCGCCCGGCAGACGCTTCAGCAGTGCTTTCAACACCGTCAGGCCGCCAAATCCTGAATCGAATACCCCGATTACCGGTCCTTCCTTCTCAAATCCATCCATAGCGCTCATGGCGTCGCTCCCGCAGTGCTGGCCTGCGGCTCCGATACAGCTTCGGTGGTCAGATAGGTTCGAGTAAGGTCTGCATGACCGGCCAGGGTGGCGCGAGGCTTGCCATCCACCAAAAAGCGCACCTCGCTGATCTGCGGCAGGTTGGCGTGGAGGGTGCCGCAGATGGATAGGACCGTCAACGTCTCGGTCTCGATGCCCGCCGGATGGCCGTCGGCAAACGAACCTGACAAATTCACTACCGCCAGTTGCCCGCCACGCGGGGCTTCTCCGCTGCGCGTTTTTTCGGCGGCCTCCGGGACAGGCAGCAGGAAGACTTGCTGCACCGCCCGTGCAACCAACGGAATTGGGTGCGTTGAATCAGGCGCGCCGTAAATCTCGAGCAGCTTGGATAGCAAGGCTCGGCCACGCGCTTCCGGATCCTGGGGCAAAGGTAGCGATTCCTGCTCCTGCAGCAGCGTTCCATCCAGATCGTTGGCCACCAGCAGCATCGCCGATTCCGCCGGAGCTACGACCGGGGCCGTCGTCGGCGCCAGGTCCTCGCCCTTCAGCAGCCGTTCATGGGCCTTTTCGCGAAGCCGCACCAGCAACACCGCCATCGCGACAGACACCAGCAGCAGCACAAAGAAGAGGACCTTCTGGTAGCGGGGGATCATGGCGTCTTCCCCGCGCCGGACGACGCCGGGCGATACTCCGCTTCCACGTCGGTTCGCCACTCCAGGACGGCCGCGGCCAGCGACTCAACCAGTTGCGTCTGGTAGTCCGGATCCGTCACCTCGGTCACCACTTTCCGGTTTGCATCGCGGATCGGCGCCATCTCGACCGCGATCGCCGGACAGGCCATGCTGTCGACTCCGAGCAGGGACGTCCGCGCCAAGGTCGCCGGAATCGGCCCGGTGTCTGCGCCCGAGGTGCTCGTTCCGCCCGCCACCGTAGTATGTTCGAGCGCGCTGTTCACCGTGCTGGCCAGCTTCAGGCTGCGCGTCACGAAGGCTGACTGCGCCGTCTTCCAGGCTAGAAAGCGTGTTGGCTCGGTCGGGCCTAGCGACGAAACGAAAATATGCACTCCCGAACCTGTTTCCGAAGCATGCAGGCTCAGGCAAGCCGCGGCATTGGCATGGTTGGCGATCTGCGCGCGGGTATTGGCGTCGACACTGACGTTGCCCTCGCGGGTCGTCGTTACCTGGAATCCCCGCGCGCCCAGCAGCGACCGCAGCCTCACGCTCAGCGCCAGGGTCAGCGTTTTCTCTGCCGTGCTGTCGGCCAACTGCGCCCCGCCATCATCGCCACCATGTGCAGCGTCCAGTACAACCACAAACCGTCGTCCGCCTTCCACAACTCGCGAAGGCACAGGACGCACTGTGTCAGGAGCCGGCTGACTGACGCTGGGAGTGGGGCCGGCCGCAGAACTGGGGCTTACCGCCTGTCCAAAACCGGGCACGGCCGCCATGCCGCTCGCGAAAATCAGGGCAACCCGAACACTGCGAAATCGTTCCAAGTGCAAAGCTGGACGTCCGATCAACGTGCAGCCACCCCGGCGCGGGACCAGCGTCGCAGGATCCGCGGCACGATCCGCGTCTGGCCAGATGCTTTCGCTCCTGAGTTCAATCCTCGAAGGCGCGGCGCGTTCAACATTGGGCTTTCCATGCAATTGGCTGCCAATCCCCGCTCGATTGTAACGCAGCTATCCAATCTGAAACTCGTCTGGATCGTACCTCTAGTGTCCGGCAGAAAGCGGCAGTTTCACCACGGCAAAGCCGGACTAACAGCTATGGTTGAGACGTGCTAACATCGGCAACAAACATTGGGTAGACACATGACAGCCTTCCCTTTCTCCCGAGCCGCCCAAAAAGCCGGAAAACCCGGCTGCTCTTCGTGCCGTCAATCTGCCCGCATACATGCTCGATCTCTCCGTCCCCTGTGCGGGGCCCTGGCCGTCCTGTTTCTGACTTGCAGCATCGCGGCGAAAGCTCAGGACGACCCGCTCAACAAGGTCCACGTCCCGCCCCCAGGCACCTCGGCGACACCGCCGACCGGCCCACCGGCAGGCTCGGAAGCCGCGCCGCTGGAAGGAAAAGACGCGCTTTCCGCCCGCCCCGGGTCGCGCATCGCCGTCAACGTCGACCTGGTCCTCATCCCCGTCACGATTACCGACCCCATGAACCGCCTGGTCACCGGGCTCGAGCAGGACGACTTCTTCGTCTACGAAAACAACTCCCTGCAAAAGCTGCGCACCTTTTCCTGCGAAGACGCGCCCGTTTCCATCGGCATCATCATGGATCTTTCCGGCTCCATGACTTCCAAGCTGGTGCGAGCCCGAGAATCCATCGTGCAGTTCATGAAAACCGCCAACCCGCAGGACGAGTTCTTCGTCATCGGCTTCAACGACCGACCCGAGTTGATCGAAGATTTCACCAGTTCCATCGACGACATCCAGGCCCGCCTCGCCACCGTCCGCTCCGGCCATCGCACCGCCCTGCTCGACGCCATCTACTTCGGCATGGACAAGATGAAAACCGCCAAGCATGAGCGCAAAGCCTTGCTGGTAGTTTCTGACGGCGGCGACAATCGCTCACGCTACACTGAAAATGAAGTCAAAGCTCAGGTGCGCGAATCCGACGTCCAGATTTATTCGATCGGTATCTTCGACCCCTACGCCCCTACCACCGAAGAGCGCATGGGACCTCTATTGCTGAATGATCTCAGCGAAGAAACCGGCGGCCGCATGTTCCGCGTGGACGATCTGGCCGATATGGGCGACATCGCCATCAAGATTTCTACCGAATTGCGCAACCAGTATGTCCTCGGATACCACCCCAAAACCATGCAACGAGACGGTAAGTGGCGTAAAGTGAAGGTGAAGCTGGTGCCTCCGCAGGGCCTGCCTCCCCTGACTGTCCATGCCCGTACCGGTTACTATGCGCCTCTTCACTAAGTCGACGCCTTTGAACGAAAACCAATGTTGTCATCCTGAGCGGAGCGAAGCGAAGTCGAAGGACCTGCGTCTCCATCCTCAATGGGTGCGACCCATCCCGCTCCTGTGTTGGGGATTCGCCATCGCCGCCACGCTGGTCTTGGCCGGCGCTCCAGCCTTAGCGCAGACGTCGACCAAACAACCAGCCCAGAATCCCCTCAGTGTCGACACCGACCCGGTCCGCTCTCCCGACCCCGAGCCCGCGCGTGGATCTTCTGACAACATTGCCAAGGAAGGCTCCAACTTCACGCTTCACTCCGACGTCGAAGAAGTCTCGCTCAACGTCACCGTTCTCGACGGCAAAGGCCAGATCGTCCAGACGCTGAAAAAAGAAGATTTCAAGATTCTGGAAGACGGCGTCCCGCAGACCTTGCTCAGCTTCCAGCACGCGGATATTCCTGTCTCCATCGGCCTGGTGATCGACAACTCCGGCTCCATGTTCAAGAAGCGCCCTTCGGTGAACCAATCGGCACTCGACCTGATCGCGGCCTCCAACCCGAAGGACGAGGCGTTCGTCGTGAATTTTGCCGACGACGCCTATATCGACCAGGAATTTACTTCGAACCCAAAGCTCCTCCGCGAAGGCCTTTCCCACATCGAGTCCCGCGGCGGAACGGCCCTGTACGATGCTGTCGTCGCCTCCGCGGATAAGCTCGCGGCCGACGCCAAGCATCCGAAGCAGGTCATCGTCATCATCACCGACGGCGAAGACAACGCATCCCAGCTCAACCTGGAACAGGCGATCCACCGTGTGCAGCAGCTTTCCGGACCGGTCATCTACACCGTCGGCTTGCTGTTTGGCGATGAAATGTCGCGCAGCGAAGTGCGCAACGCCCGACGCGCACTCACCCTCCTATCCCAGGAAACCGGCGGCATCGCCTTCTTCCCCAAGTCGTTGGACCAGATCGACCAGATCGCCGCCGAAGTCGCTCGCGACATCCGCAGCCAGTACACCCTCGCCTATCACAGCACCAAACCCACCAGCGAGCCCGGCTTCCGCAAGGTGACAGTACTGGCCCAGGCCAAGGGCGAAGGCAAGCTGAACGTGCGCACCCGCACCGGCTATTTCCCTAGTGTTAGAAACGCAGCCAGGACCGCCTCCGCGAAGTAATGTGTCTTCGGGTTGTGATAGCCTCCTTCGAAATCCAATTTGTCTTGAGCCGCCGTTCTGTTCCTTTGCGTCAAACCCTGCTTTGGCAGAGCCGCCGTCGCAGAACCTGGAGTACTTTCTATGCCGCACGCTCGAACTTTTCGTGCCCGGGGCATATGGGGTTTCGCCCTGCTCGTGCTCCTAGCAACTTGTGCCTTTCGTCCCAACTTGTTGAAGGCTCAGCAAGGTCCCTCGCACGCAGGCGCAACGTTCGTGGAAAACGACAGCGCCTTCAGCAACATCAGCCAGCAGTCAAGTTCGAGCACCGCGTCTCCCGCGAACACTGATGAAGTATCCTTGAACGTCGCGGTACTCGACAGCAAGCACCAGATCGTCCAGAACCTGAACCAGGAAGACTTCAAAATTCTGGAAGATGGTGATCCGCAGACCATTCTCAGCTTCAGGCACGATGACATTCCAGTCTCCATCGCACTGGTCATCGATCAATCCGGCTCGATCTTCAAAAAACGACCGGGTGTAAATCAGTTCGCCCTGAATTTCATGGCAGCCTCCAACCCTCGAGATGAAGCCTTTGTCGTAAACTTCGCCAAAGAGGCTTTCATCGACCAGGGACTCACCTCTGATCCTGCGCTAATCCGCGCTGCTCTCTCACAAGGCAAGTGCTATGGTCCCACGGCTCTCTACGACGCTGTTGTCGCCTCCGCCGACAAACTCGCCGCGGAATCCCACAACACGAAAAAAATCATCCTGGTCGTCACCGACGGCACAGACAATGCCTCCACCCTCAATCTTGCAGAAGCCATCCGCCGAGTCCAACGACTCTCCGGCCCAGTCATCTACTCGGTTGGCCTGCTCTTCGGCGAAGGGATACATTTTGGCGAGACACACTTCGCGCACCGCGCCCTTGAGCTTCTATCCGCACAAACAGGCGGCCTCGCCTTCTTTCCTAAATCTCTTGATCAGATTGACCCCATCGCGGCTGAAGTTGCCGGCGACATCCGCAGCCAGTACACCCTCACCTATCGCAGCACCAAACCGCCCATTCAGCCGGGTTTCCGCAAGGTAACGGTCTTGGTGAAGACAAAGGGAGAGAGCAAGCTGAACGTCCGCACTATCCCCGGCTACTTTTCCACCGTCAATAGCTCCCCCAAAGTGACCTCGACCAAATAGCTCGTCGGTGAGATTCAAGAGCCTTCAACTAGTTTTGAGGATTTTCCGGATTCACTTTCATTTTGAATGTATACCTGCCTCCGGCCACCACGCAGATCGTCCTGTTCTTCTCGCGCCTGACACTGAGAACATCGCCACCTTCCATAAGATTGCGGTCGTTCATTTGAACCGCTTCTCCGGTAGGAAATACCAGCGTGGCTTTTGACCCTACCGGCAGCACCACGCCCATCTCTACATCGCTACCCACCCGCTTCCAGCGGCTCTCGATCGGTCCCATTGGCGCGTCATAACTCGCCGCCACCCGCTGCACGCTGCCAACAAATGCCGGAGCAATCTGTATTCGTGCATCCGGCTCGCGGCTGAAATCCACATCGACGCCCGCCAGCCCGCGGTAAAACCATTCCTCCGCATGCCCCAGCATGAAATGGTTCTGCGACGATGTGGGATTGGCATCCCAAGCCTCGGTCAAGGCCGTCGCTCCATGCGCCAGCTGGTCGCCATAACTCGGCTTGTCGGTTCTCGAAAGCATGTCGTACAGCACGTCCGATCGGCCGCCGTCGGTCAAAGCCCGTACCACGTAGTGAAAGCC
>CAILBQ010000640.1 GCA_903832475.1 uncultured Acidobacteriota bacterium
CATCAGCCGCTATCCTATGGTCATCAGGGAGAGTGTGCATGGCGCATAAGTTGCGTTTCGCGGCACAGTGGTAATCAAGCGGAACCGTTACTTCACCATGTCCAAGACAATGGGGCAACACAGCATCGGCGTGGCGGTCTCGCGAAGGCCACGATTTGGCGCGGAATGGACAGAGCCAACGCGATTGGGATGCCGCAGGACGGGCTGGTTACTTGTGCGAGAAGGTCATCAAATGCCGTCAAATTTTTGGTTGATTTATTGATGGCCGCGCAGCGATTTTCAACTGCATGAAGAATTCTCGGGATCGAATTCGGCTCGACGGGAGAGCAAAGGCTCCCTTGCGCCCCCGCCAAACGATCGCGCGAGCGACGCAGCTTTTGCTTCACAGGGTGACTGCCTCAAAAGGCTGGGACACGACGAAGACAAGGCCGCTTGTTCAAGGTCTTGAACCACGGCGTACTAGAAACTCGTCCGATGACCCTTGCGCGCTGAAGGAGAATGGGTATCAGAGCTGATCCGCGGCTCCGCCCCATGCTTCCGGCGCCAGGTAGACAGCAGAGTGAGGAATCCCGAACGCATCGCAAAGCGGGCCGCTGCCTCCCTGACGTCAGGGAAATCGAGAACTGGAATGACAGTAGGATGGAGAATGGATCGGTTCCAAAACATCGGGTGCTTCGATCGGAGCGCTGTGGGTACAGGACTGCTTCGTACAACGGTAATTCCGAGCGGATCGGAAGCCGGCTCGCATCACTGCCCGGAGTAAGAAGCCATTTGAATGCCAGTTGCTTGGGAGGGACTCGAACCAAATCGTGCACGCCGAATTTCGGTGTCCACTGAGGATTTCGCAGCTTTCAGATGAATACGAACAGTGGTAGGTGGGGAAGTTCAGAATACGAACGGTGGTAGGTGGGGAAGTTCGATTTCAACGATAAAGCAAAGAATGGTCGGGGAGAGAGGATTCGAACCTCCGACCCCCTGGTCCCGAACCAGGTGCTCTACCAGGCTGAGCCACTCCCCGAACGCACGCAACAAGCTGCCTCCATCCCGCTTATGCCTGGTAAGAACGCAGGAGGCTGGCACTCGTTAGAGTGTACCAGAAAGCCGCCGGCCATGGCCTGCCTGGAACGGGGTGTGCGCCAGGAGCGTGATGCGTTTTGTCGCGATGGCGGGCCGTCGTAACATGCCTCTATGACTTCGCGAGAACACCTCGACTGGCAAAATGCGCACGTGCTAGATGGCGGGATGGCTTCTGAACTGGAGTTTTTGGGAGCTGACATCAGTGGGCCGCTGTGGTCGGCTCATGTGCTGGAGGATGATCCACACAAGATAGTCGCCGTGCATCGAGCCTATCTGGAAGGCGGGGCCGATGTGCTGCTCACGGCGAGTTACCAGGTTTCGCGGAAAGGGTATGCAGAGTTTGGGCTGAGGGCTGAGCAGGCCGATCGGGCTCTGCTGCGGGCGGTGGAACTCGCGGCGGATGCGCGGCGCGTCTTCGATCGGGAGCATCCAGAGCGACGGGTACTGATTGGGGCTTCGCTGGGGCCATACGGGGCGGCACTGCACAATGGCGCGGAGTACCACGGGAACTACGAATGCTCGTTTGAGGAACTAGTGAAGTTTCATCGGGAACGGATCGAAATTGTGGCGGAGAGCGAGGCAGACCTGCTGGCCTTTGAGACGCTTCCTTCGCTCGAGGAAGCGCGGGCCATCGGCGAAGCGCTGAAGCCTTGGCCGGACATTGCGGCCTGGTTTACGTTTACCTGTCCGGATGGGCGCGCCGGCAACCTGCAGGTAGCTCATGGAGAGACGCTGCGAGCTTGCGCATCGCTGGCCGCTGGATTCGAACAAACGGTTGCCGTCGGTATCAACTGCACGCAGCCCATGTGGATCGCCAATTTGATCGGGGAACTTCGCCTGGCATCGGCCAAGTCGGTGGTTGTCTATCCGAATTCCGGGGAGGGGTGGGATGCACAGGCGCGCTGCTGGACCGGATCGAGCGACCCTGCGGCGTTTTGCGAGCTGGCGCGCGGGTGGTTCGAGCAAGGAGCGCAACTCGTCGGGGGCTGCTGCCGCACTCGCCCTGAACATATCCGGCAGGTGGCTGCGGCGTGGAGCACGGTGAGCGCTGAACTCAGCGATCCTGAAGGCTGACCGGATGGCTCAGTAACTGCTTGGCAATGGTGGCCAGCTGCATGTTTGAGGTCCCCTCGTAGATTTTGCCGATCTTGGCATCGCGGTAGAACTTTTCCGCAGGGTAGTCGCGCACATAGCCATTGCCTCCGAAAATTTCGACGCATTGACTGGCGACGCGTTCGGCCACCTGAGAAACGAAGTACTTAGTCATGGCGGCTTCGGTGACGAAGGGCAGGCCGGCGTCTTTGCGCCGCGCGGCGTTGTACACCATGAGGCGCGCGGCTTCGATCTCGGTGGCCATTTCTGCGAGGGTAAACTGCACCGCTTGAAATTCCGCGATGGGTTTGCCGAATTGCTTTCGCTGCTGGGCATAGCGGGCCGCATGATTCCACGCTCCCTGCGCCAACCCCAGCATTTGCGCTCCGATGCCGATGCGCCCTTCATTCAGGACTTCGATGGCAATCTTGTACCCTTTGCCTTCTTCACCGAAGAGGTTTTCTGCGGGTACGTGGCAGTCTTCGAAGAGGACTTCGCAGGTGCTGGAAGCCCGAATGCCCATCTTGTCTTCCTTGCGGCCCACGGTGAGGCCAGGCGTGCCGGCATCGATCAGGAAGGCGGTGATGCCGCGGTAGCCTGCTTCCGGGTTTAGATTGGCGAAGACGAGAAAAACGCCGGCCTCGCGGGCATTGCTGATCCAGAGTTTGCGGCCATTGAGGCGATAGCCGTGTTCGGTGCGCTGGGCTCGAGTTTCCATCGCGAATGCATCCGACCCCGAGCCGGCCTCGCTGAGCGCGTAAGAGCAGATCATGCCTGCCGCCATCCGGGGCAGCCATTGCAGTTGCTGAGCTGCACTACCCCAGCGGCGCAGCGAATTGACGCACAGGGTGTTTTGGATATCCACGACCAGCGCTACAGAAGCATCGACCGCGGAGATCGCTTCGACCGCAAGGATCGAATCGAAAAAGCTTCCCCCTGCTCCTCCCAATTCGTCAGGGACTTCGATGCCCATCAAGCCAAGTTCCGCCATCTTGTGAATCAATCCGGGAGCATACTTCTGTTCGTCATCCATCTGCCGAACCAGCGGTGCAATGACTTCAGCCGCAAAGCGGCGAATGCTGGATTGGAAGAGCTGTTCTTCTTCACTCAGTTCCGTGAGGGAGCGAAGTGGCGCGGACGATGGTGAAGAGGAAGCGGCTTTCAAGTGAGACACGGAACTCTCCAAATTGGGTTTCAAAACAGCTAAGGCTACCAGAGAGAGTGGAACTTTTACCATGCAGGCAGCGGACGGGCGGTGCGCCTGTGTTTTGCCTATCAAATTCCGACGGCCAAGTCTAACTTCAACATGCGAAAATAAGAGCGGTTCTTTGAAGGAAAAACATGTCAATCTGTTCGCGCCTCCTCCCCCAAGGCCTGTTCGGCGGCTTTGCGCTTTCTCTTCTCAGCCTGATGCTCGGTTCATCTCTTCTTCCCGCGCAGCGGCTTCCCAAGACGGTGAAGCCGGAGCACTATTCACTCGAATTGCAGCCCGATCTAAAAGCGGCGACGTTCCGCGGCCGCGAGACGATCGATGTCATCGTGGAGCAGCCCACGGACTCCATCACGCTGAATGCAGCGGAAATCAAGTTTCAAAGTGTCACCGCGATGGTCAGTGGGAAAACTCTGACTGCAAAGGTCAGCGAGGATGAAGAGAAACAGCAGGCTACGCTGAAGTTTGGCCAGGAGATTCCGGCCGGCAAATTGAAGCTGTCTATCGCATATACCGGCATTCTGAACAATGAGTTGCGCGGCTTCTACCTATCCAAAACGGCGAAGCGAAACTATGCGGTAACGCAGTTTGAATCGACCGATGCGCGCCGGGCCTTCCCAAGCTTTGACGAGCCAGCCATGAAGGCCACTTTTTCGGTGACGCTGGTGGTGGACAAAGGCGACACGGCGATCTCGAACACGAACATCGTTCGCGACGAACCGGTAAAGGAGTCCGGTGCGAAGGTGGAGGAGAAGCATGCCATCAGCTTTGCTGAAACGCCGCGGATGTCGACGTACTTGCTGGCGTTCCTGGTTGGAGATTTTCAGTGCCTCTCCGGATCGAGCGACAGCGTGCCGATTCGTGTCTGCGCCACGCCTGACCAGGTGCAGTATGGCAAATTTGCGCTGAAAGCTACGGAATATGTGCTGCATTATTACGACACCTACTTTGGCATCAAGTACCCCATGCCCAAGCTGGACATGATCGCCATTCCGGACTTTGAGGCTGGGGCGATGGAGAACTTCGGCGCCATCACGTATCGTGAGACGGATTTGCTGTTGGATGACACGCATGCGTCTGTCGGAGCAGAGCGAGAAGTCGGCCTGGTTGTAGCGCATGAGATGGCGCATCAATGGTTCGGCGACATGGTGACCATGGAGTGGTGGAACAACGTGTGGCTCAACGAAGGCTTTGCCACGTGGATGGAGAACAAACCCATCGAAGCTTGGAAGCCGGAGTGGTCCATGGCGGAAGAGGTTGCGCGCGAGAACCAGGGAACGCTGGACCTGGATGCCCAGCGCACCACGCGCACCATTCGCGCCAATGCCGATACGCCGTCTGAGATCAACGAAATGTTTGACGGCATCAGCTATGGCAAGGCCGGCGCGGTGCTGCTGATGGTTGAAAACTACGTGGGCGAAGAGACGTTTCGCCAAGGCGTGCACAAGTACCTTGCGGCGCACATGTACGGAAATGCGACGGCGGAAGACTTCTGGTCGGCGCAGACGGAAGTCAGCTTGAAGCCCGTTGACAAGATCATGGACAGCTTCGTTGCCCAGCCTGGCGAGCCTCTGCTGACCTTTGACGTGGGAGGATCCGGAAGCATTTCGGCATCACAGCAACGATTTTTCCTAAGCCCCAAGGGACATACTGACAAAGCGGAAACCTGGTCTGTCCCGGTTTGCTTCAAGACCGCGGGAGAGATGCACTGCGATCTGCTTTCTGAGGGTAAGCAGCAGCTGAATGTGCCGCTTTCCCCGTTCCTGTATGCCAATGCGGAAGGGAAAGGCTACTACCGCAGCTCCTATCCCGATGAGGCGTACGGGCAACTGGTAAGTCATGTCGAATCTGATTTGAAACCTGCAGAACGCATCAGTCTGCTAGGCGATGAGTGGGCCCTAACCCAAGCGGGCAAGGCCTTAATCGGCAGTTATCTCGACCTGGCGGCGGCGGTAAGTCATGACTCCAGCGCGGGCGTGATCGCGTCGACTGCGTCAAGCCTCAACTACATCGACACTCACATCGCCAGCACTCCTGAAGAGCGCATGGAGTTATCTGCATGGGTCAGGTCTCACTATGCTCAGGCTTACACCAAGCTTGGGAATCCTCAGGCGGACGACTCGCCGGGAAGGCGTGAATTGCGCGCGCAACTGTTGAGTCTGGTTGCAGGACTGGGGAAGGATCAGGACGCCATTGCGCAGGCCAAGGCCATCACCGCGCAAAACCTGGCCGATCCAAAAAGCGTCGACACGACGCTAGCCGATGCCGCTTTACTGGTGGCGGCGCGGAATGGCGACGCGGCGCTTTTCGACCAACTGCAGA
>CAILBQ010000641.1 GCA_903832475.1 uncultured Acidobacteriota bacterium
CTCCGCGCGATCAAGAAGGCGTTTAACCCTTCCGGCTTTCCGCTATGCTCCCCGGAGGAGATCGCGAAGATGCGCGATCTTGCCTTCAAGTCCCTACAGGTTAAAGATATTGGCCGCATCGAGAACGGAAAGCTTGCCTGCTCCGGATGGCTCGGTAAACTCGCCGAGCCTTGGGCCATGCCGCAACTCACCATGACACTACCCGGCGGCACTCAAATATATGCGGGCATACCGCTCGCCATCGCCGGCCACAGACGCGGTGTTGTCCTCGCGGCTGATGGCGTCGACGCCGTCCTCAGCCCGAACGCTTTCGATGTCTGGGACCATCCCGGCATGCAGAACATGGTCGTCATGGCTAACTTCACCACGGGGCAAATCGTTCGCATCGCAGGCGACGAAATGGCCCTCGACCCGGCCGTGATCCTCTCGGAAGGCCGCATCGAGAAGGACGGCAAGATCTACTACGCCCGCTGCTCCAGGCAGAATAGTCTTTGTGTCGTAGCTGAGGAGTCAGCTCAGATCGCTCTGAGCGACACCCGCCTGCTCCAGTTCGAGTACGTCGCCATGGGTGCACTGGCCGGCTTTGGCCTTGGACTCGCCATTGCCCAGTTCTACCTGCAACGTATTGGCCTCGCCCGGCAGCTCCGCCGTGCCGTTCGTAATGGAGGACTGCGCCTTGTCTACCAGCCTTTAATCGAACTACCATCCGGTGCCTGTGCTGGCGCGGAAGCTCTTCTCCGCTGGTCAGATGACGACGGAAACCCCATTGCACCCGACTTCTTCATCCGTATCGCTGAAGACCGTGGTTTCATCAGCGAAATCACGGCTTTTGTTATCCGCCGATCCATTCAGGACGTCGGTGACATTCTCCGCAACCACCCTGAACTTACCCTCAGCCTGAATATCGCCCCCGCTGATCTTCAGGGAGACGCCCTTTTCCATCTCCTCGATCTACATGTCCGACAGGCTGGCATCCAACCCCGCCAGGTAGCTCTGGAGATCACCGAACGATCAACCGCCGACATTACCCAGCTCCGCGAAGCCGTGCTTCGTCTTCATATGGAAGGCTATCAAGTCCACATCGACGACTTCGGCACTGGATACTCCAGCCTCTCCTACCTTCACGAACTTGCGGTCGACGCCATCAAGATCGACCGCGCCTTCACCCGCACGATCGGCACCGACGCAGTCACCGCCTCCATTTTGCCTCAGATCCTGGCCCTGGCCGTATCCCTGCATGTCGAGGTGATCGTAGAAGGTGTTGAAACCGAAGAGCAGGCGGCCTATCTCATGGCCAGCGGCGGAGTTATGCAAGTTCAGGGATGGTATTACGGCAAGCCCGTCGAGGCCGATGAACTGCCCAAATACAAGGAAGACATGGCCCGCGCTGCCCAGGTTGCGCTCTCAAGCGTGAATAACCACGAAACCCGAAACGCTTAGTGTCGCGGACCTTCGCCACGCTCCCAAGGCCGCGGCGTCACCGGATCGTCCTGCCACTTCTGCTGCCGTCCGAAGAAGAACATAATCCCGCCGAAGACCAGCATTGCGATACCCCACCACAGGTTCAGGTTGACTCCCATGGACTTCGCGTAGATCGAACTGCTTCGCGTGACGACTCCGTACACCGACATAATCCCCCCTATAATCAGGAAGATCGCTCCCAGCGGAACGCGTATATCAAGTCCCATCGAACTCTCTCCAATCCTTTAAAAAACGCACCTATGCAAAGATCAGA
>CAILBQ010000642.1 GCA_903832475.1 uncultured Acidobacteriota bacterium
CCGCTACAGCATGCTATCGCGCGCGGGCGGCGATCGATCATCGCGTTCCAGATTCTTCGGTTAGTCTCGTACTCCTCCGATCCAGGCAGGAGCACAGTTCCACGTAGTTGCTTCTTTAAAGCTTCGATGTTCAATACGCTCTCCAGGGTAGTACGAAGCTGAAGTACAGGTGAAGTTGCCGTGGCAGATTCTTGCCAGGCGTTCGGGCTACCGCTCCTCACGAATGTCAGCGCGCCGTCAATCTCGTGGCCGTTACGATGCCGGACTTGACAGGTTGAGGTCTCAAGACAGCGGTTGACGATGGGCTCGAGAACCTTTGGGGAATCAGCTTGAATCTTCACTCACGGGGAAAGCAGCGAGCTGATTGCAGATTCAACGTAGTGCAGGCGTGGAAGCGACTGCAAGTGTCGCGGGGTTACAGAGGGTTACACGGTTCGCCCTATAGGCTCAACGCGCTGCTAAAATCGAATCCACAATGACGGACGCTTTGGATACGGCTCTCCGGCACATCGCAAGTAGCGAGACGTTTCGCCTTGCACATCAGCAGCGCGAGTTACTAGCCTTCCTGGTGAATCGCCTAGCGAACACTCCGTTGGACGAATTCAAAGAGTCCATCATCGGAATGGAATTTTTTGGGCGAAGGCCCGGGTACAATCCAAAGGCGGATCCTATTGTCCGCGTCGAAGCACATCGATTGCGCCGCCGCCTGGAAGCGTATTACCGCACGGAAGGCTTAGGAGATCCCTGGCGGATCGTGCTCGGCAAAGGCAACTACATCCCCTCCATCGAAGTGAGGCCGGGGGCCTCATCTCCCAATCTCCTGTTGGCCGTCTTTGTGAGTTCCGATGACGAGCTGATGAGCCTAGGAATGGCGGCTGAGATCATTCGCAATCTCGGCAGATTAAAAAACCTCCGGGTTCTAGCACCTCAGTCCGTGTCAGCTGCAGACTGCGATGTGGGAAAGGCTATTTCAGAACTTGGAGCGACTGCCGTTCTCGAGTGCCGGATCAGCGGCGCCAACATCAGCGCCCAACTGAAGCGAGTCGTTGGGGACGGCTTCGAGCTTATGGGTTCGTTCAACAATCAGATTCAATCGGCGGTAGACATGATTGGAATGTTCGTTGCCTCTACTCTTGAGGCCGAGCATACGGGTTATCGGCCCAGAACACAGGCGCAGATAGATCGAGAGACATATCAGGTCTATTTATCCGGCCGCGCGTGGTTTCTTCGATGGTCTCCCGACAACCTGACACGTGCAATGGAACACTTTCACGAAGTGCTGCACCGCTATCCGAACTATGCGCCGGCTTACGCGGGCTTGGCAGACTGTCAGGCGTTAAAAAGTTGGTGGCATGCGAAAGATACTCGTAAAACACTCGAGCAGGGATACACTTGGGCGACCAAGGCGCTGGAGCTTAGCCCAGATTGCGGCGAGGCCTACTGTTCATTGGCGATGTTTCAACTCGCATTGAAACATGAATGGGGGTTGGCTGAATCCAATTTCTACCGGGCAATCCGCCAGAACCCGAGTTACTCCGTGGGCCTGAACTGGCTGTCGATCGCCTGTCTGGTGCCGCTTAGCCGGTTCGACGAAGCGATCGATGCAGTATTTGAAGCCTACGACCTGGATCCCGTATCTCCTGAAGTCGGCAATGAAATAGTTTGGGTAAGGATCTGTTGCGGACAGTTTACTGAATCCGCTGAACAGGGCCGGCGGATGATCTCTCAACATCCGGAATTTGTCGAAGCGTATTGGTCTTTGGGACTCGCTGAGGCGGCACTCGGCAATCACGAGGCAGCTCGCCGCGCATTGCAAGCCGCGGAAGATCTGCACCCGCACCTTCCCCATACAATCGCCTGGAGAGGCTTCGTGGAGGGACGTGCAGGAGACCGCGGAGAGGCTGAGCGGTACCTTGGCCGACTGGATGAAATTAGGGACAAGTGTCCGGTTCGTCCGGTTCACTATTGTTGGGTCTATGCCGGACTAGGCGACATCGACATCTCGATGGACTATTTTGAAAAAGCCGTTTCGGAATCC
>CAILBQ010000643.1 GCA_903832475.1 uncultured Acidobacteriota bacterium
ATCCGTCCACAGACACCGATGAGATCGGCACCACCAATGGGCCGGTGGTGGTCGAAGCCTACGTGAACGATGCGGGACGGGTGTATGACTACCGCATCGTGAACGGTCCAACGGACGTGCAGACCCGGGCGGAGGTCGAGAACTTGCTGCTGTTCGAGGTCTTTGAACCGGCAAAGCTCTTTGGTCAACCGGTTCGTGGTCTGAAAGTGCTGTCGTTCTCGGGAGTTTCGGTGCGCGGGTAGCGCTTTGGCTGCGGAAGCCGGTCACTGTGCCGGAAACTTGTAGCCGGTGATCCAATCCCACTCCTGCTTTGAACGCTCCGCCAAGCCGGGAGCGTCTTCGACGAGGATGTAGCGGCCTTTCACCAGATCTGTCAGGGCTTTTTCAAAGGCTGCCCGGTACTCCGGGTAGCCTTTATAGCGTTCGGCAACGGACTGGCGCGGATCGTGGGCAGCCTGGGCTTCAGCGGCGGTGCGATGCAGGGGGACGAACGATCCCAGGAAGGCGGTGCGCATGGTCGGCGCGCCAATGGCCGGGGAACGCAGGTTCCAGCCGGTGTAGGTGGCGAGCGGCGCGGTGATTTCTGGCAGGCTGACGCCACCCTGATCGTTGCCATTGGCGTCAACCTGGGGCACGAGAGCGGGATAGCTTCCGACAACCGTGGGCGGCTGCTCGGCGAGGATGCCGGCGCGCCAGTTGGGGCCGAAGTCCAGATCCCAGCCGCTGGTGTTGTCCGCGGGTGGTTTCAGTCCAGGAATCGACGGGAAGGCCAGCTTGTCGAGCGGCACCAGCGTCCCGTCGGCGATTTTCGGATATCGGCTGGGTGGTGGCGCTTCGCCGCTTTGGACCCAAGCATCCATATTGGCGATCATGGCGCGCCAGAACCAGCGAATGGGCAAGGGGCTGGGCAGTTGCTGGCTTTGCCGATCTCCGGTTCCGATCTGCGGAGGAAAGGGAACGGTGAAATGCTGCAGACCCGCGTAAAAATAAATGCGCACATTGGGGTCGAGGACCGCGTCGGCTTTGCCGTCCGCGGTGGTGTGGATGAGCGCGGCGGCGCGTCCCCAGTATTCGTAGGAGGTGTGAGAGAGGAAGATTTTGGGCACGACTTTGGCGGCCCGTGCGGCGTCCAGCAGGCCCTGCTGGCCGTTTTGCGGCTCGTGGGGATCGGTTTCAGGCAGGTCGGTGAAGGGAAAGATGTCGGTTGGGTAGTCGATCGACGACATGGGCTGGGCGTCGCGGGAGGGTTGGGCAAAGCGGTAGTTGAAGCTGCCGCGGCCGGCGCCGCCCACGTGGGCCAGTACTCCGTCGAGGGCCATCCGGTTCGCTTCGTCGGCGTTGAACCCCTGATAGAGGAAGTCGCGCAGGAAGCGTCCGCACTGGGATATGCCGGCTGCGTAGGCCACTTTGACGGGCGCGGTCGCGGCGGGATCGTGCTTCAAGTAAGAGACGAAGTCGCGCACGGCGGCAAAGCCCACGCCGGCGACGACGGGGTCCTGCACGGCGTAGACCAGTTCGTAAATCTTGCCGGGACCAAAGCCGGAATCGAGGCGGAGAAAGCGGTCGCTGGGGACGATTTTGCCGTCGACGGTGTGGGCGAAACTCCATAGCTTGCGCGGCACCGTGATGCGCTTTCCCTGTGGGCTGTCGCGCAGGGTGAGGACGTTTCGTGGGTCGTTGGGATCGGCAACGGGGTATTCGGTTCCCCCAAGCCGGGTACCCATCACGTGACCAAGGGGGATTTCGTTGCCGGATTCGAACGGGGTAAAGTCGTCCCGAAGGAGGCCGCGGATGTGCTTTGACTTGTCGCCGTTTTCGTAGGCGATAGGCGCGTGCAGGCGCAGGTTGCCAGGTTGATCGACGACATCCCACTGCCAGCCGAGCGAGGCGAAGGTGAATCCCTGGCGCAGCAGCCACGCATCGCCCAGCTCTAAATCGTTCGCCGGGTCGCCTTTGCCGCCGTCCACGAGTCCCAGCAGCCCTTTCCCGCCGCGGTTGGGGATTTCGAGCAGCAGGGCGCCGTTGCTCTTCGAAAGGGGACGCAGCAGGAACAAGTCGGAAGAAAATTCCACCTCACCCTGCGCGTTGCGGGGAGCCTTGTCCACATCGACGATGACTTTATTGTGGGGGTCAGAGGGGCTGACCGCAAAGTACACGCGGGCGCTGATTTTCTCGTAGGCGGGATGCATGGAGTCCGCGGCCAGAGGGGTACGCGAAAGCACATCGACCCGCAACACCCGTGCCTGGCCGGGATTCAGAAAGGAGCATAAGAGCGTGGCGAGCAGGAGCACGCGAATGGAAAGGTTCATCGTCCCCGCAGTATACGGAACGGCCGGCAGGATACATTAGAAAAACATATGCTCAACCGACGCCGTTTCTTCTCCGCCTCTGCAGCCGTGGCTTCTCTTTCGGCACTTGGGATTTCGACCGAAGCCAGTGCGGAGCCCTCGTCTGCGCTACCGCCGGCGTTGGCGTCGCTGAAGAATCGACGTGCCGAGGCGCAGCCAATTTCGCAGGAGGAGCGGGAACACCGCTTCGAGCGAGCCCAGCAACTCATGCAGAAGGAACAGATTGCTGCAATTGTCTTGATTGGCGGCACATCGGTGGTCTACTTCACCGGGGTACGCTGGTGGAACAGCGAGCGGCTGTTTGTCTGCGTGATTCCTCAGAAGGGCGCGCCGTTTTATGTCTGCCCGTCCTTTGAAGAGGAGCGCGCGCGGGAGCAGATGCAGCATGCGCCGGGCGGCAGTGCGTCCAAGGTCTACACCTGGCAGGAGGATGAAGATCCCTATGTGCTGGTGGCGCAGGGGCTCAAGGATCTGGGCCTGACCTCCGGCAAACTTGGGATTGAGGAGCGGGTCACCTTTGTTTTCAGCGACGGCATTCGCAAGGCGCTGCCAGGATTTGAGGTGGTCAGCGGGACGCCGGTCACGGCCGGCTGCCGGGCGGTGAAGAGTGCCGCCGAGTTGAAACTGATGCAGCTGGCCAACGACGTGACCTTGCAGGTATACGAAGCGGCGTGGAAATCGGTCAAGCCGGGCATCACCAATCGCCAGGTAAGCGAATGGATCGGCGCGGCCTACGAGCGCGTCGGCTTTCCCGGCGATGCGAGCTGCCAGGTAGATGCCTATTCCGCGCTGCCCCATGGGTCGATCCAGCCGCAGGAACTGCATGAGGGCAGCCTGGTGCTGATCGACGACGGCTGCACAGTGGAAGGGTACGAGTCGGACATCAGCCGCAGTTTCGTGATCGGCAAGGCGACTGCAAAGATGAAACAAGTCTTTGAAACAGTACATCGCGCGCAGGCAGCGGCCCTGGCGGCGGCGAAACCGGGCGTGGCCTGCGGGGCAGTGGATGCCGCGGCCCGCAAGGTGATCGATGACGCCGGCTTCGGTCCGGGATACGCGCACTTTACCCACCGCGTAGGGCACGGCATCGGGATGGATGGCCATGAATGGCCCTACCTGGTGAAGGGAAATCCGACGCTGCTGCAGCCGGGAATGACGTTTTCCGATGAGCCGGGAGTGTACCTGCGCGGCGAGTTTGGCATCCGCCTGGAAGACGACATGTACATCACTGAGGATGGCGCAAAGCTGTTCACGCCGCAGAGCTTCTCACTGGAAGCGCCGTTCGCCAAAGGCTGACCGCACCGGTAAAGTGACGTTTGTTTTCCAGGCCGGTCTTATGTAGGAGCTTCTGCCGCTTCCGCAGGGGAGCCATCTCCCCGTGCGGTCAACGACACCAGCCGGAAAAATGCTCTAGACTTCATGATGATGTTTCCACGCAAGATTTTCCGTTTCGCATTCCTGGCTGCCGTTTGCACCGGGTGGGTAGCTTCGCATTCTGTCTCTCTTTTTGCCCAGAGTGAATCCAGCTCCTCTTCGGAGTCGCTTCCGGCGCCGGCCAAGGCTGGATCTGGCAGCAAGCAGGCTCCGTCCGGGAAGCCGGGTCAAAGTTCCTCGTCCTCAGGTCCCGCTTACACCCAGGAAAAGGCGCCTGCGCTGGTCGATCCCTCCGGGGACGCGATCTCGCTGGTCGATTCGGAGACGCTGTTCACCATGGCGGCTGCGCTGAACGCCTGCGGCTATGACGAAGGCCTGGACGAAAGCGACCCCATCCGCAACCGCATCCGCGAAGAGATGAACCACGCGCTGGCCGCCAGCGAAGATGCGCGGAAGACACGCGACCAGATGTGCCTGTTCATCGCGCAACACCGCATGACCGGCACGGTCAAAGACATTTCGCAGTACATTTCGCTGGCGCTCTACCTGACGCCGCCGCCCGCGCTGGAGACGGCCGTTGAATTGCCGGAAATGCCGCCCGATTCTACCCAGGTGGTCGAAATTCTGCCTCTGCTGCGGGATTTCGCCAAGCAGGTCGATCTGCATGGCATCTGGGTGACGAGCCGTCGCGGATACGACGACACCGTCAGGAATCTGCATGATCCGCTGACCAACATGATCCTTTCCACCAACTTTTACCTGAAGATGCCGGCCTCCACCTACGATGGGCGACGCTTCCTGGTGGTGGTGGAACCGCTGCTCTCGCCCCGCACCATCAACGCGCGCATCTATGGGCCGGATTTTGTGGTGGTGGTGTCGCCGGTCAACGGCAAGATTCGCATGGACGACGTGCGTCATACCTACCTGCATTACCTGATCGAGCCGCTGCTCTACCAGCGCGCGACGGCCATGGACCGCTTTCTGCCCATCATGAAGGAGGTCCGCGACGCTCCGCTGGAAGTGCAGTTCCGCACCGACGTGGTTGCGCTCACCATCGAATGCCTGATCAAGGCGGTCGAGGTGCGCACCATGGATACCGGTATCGCTCCTTACAAGATGCCTTCGGATGCGACCCGGGCCGACTTTGCCCAGGTGGAACACGACAAGGGCGTGGTGCAGGCCAAAATGGAGCAGGTCCGCCAGGCCAAGCTGCATCACGAAGAAACCCAGGGATTCGTGCTGACACGGTACTTCTACGAGCAGCTCGGCCATTTCGAAAAAGATCCGGCCAGCCTCAAAGACACCATCGGCGAGCTGGTATACAGCATGGATGTCGACCACGAACAGCATCGGGCACGGCAGATCACGTTTGACCAGCAGGCGGATCAGGACGTGCTGCGGCGCTCGGCTCCGCGCAAGCTTTCCGGGCTGGACCTGGCGGAAGCGCGCCTGGCAGCGGGCGATTATGCAACAGCGTCGGCACTGGCGCGACAGTCGCTGAGCATGGCCGGCAAGGCCGATTCGGCGAAAACCGACGCAAACGATACGGGGCGGGCCAATTTCATCCTGGCGCGCACCGCCGCCATGACCGGGCATCCTGACGAAGCCATCACCGGATTTCAGAAGGCTGCTGCGACGGCGACCGAAACACGCATTGTGGCCTGGTCGCATATTTATCTAGGCCGCATGGCCGATCTGAACTGCAACCGGGACCAGGCGGTCAGCGAGTACAACGCCGCGCTGGCAGTGCGCGACGGCCAGCAGGATACGCGGCTTGCCGCGGAGCGCGGGGTCAAGACGGCCTACGCGGTCAAAGGGCATACCTGCGAGGCAGATGCGGATGAAGATGCGGAACCGGCGGGACCTGCGGCCAAGCCGGCGGCGCCGTCGCCAAACTAGCCCTTTTGCCAGGCGTCCTGGCGGCGGGTTGCCCGCGTAGGGTGAAATTCATCTACCATGGAAGATGAGTCGATGGAGTGTTGAACCAGTGGCCGCAGTCAATGAATTCGCGCCGATCAAGCAATTGGAATCAGCGCTGGGACATTCGTTTTCGCGCCCGGAACTACTGAATCAAGCGCTCACGCATCGCTCGCAGTCGTACGAACTGGCCATGGAGACTGTGGCGAAGCCAGAGGACGGCGATCGGCAGGATTTTGAACGAACGGATAATGAGCGTCTGGAGTTTTTGGGTGACGCGATTCTGGGATTGATTGTGGCTGAATTTTTATACGAGAGCTATCCTGGCTGGCAGGAAGGCGAATTGACCCGGCTGCGCGCGCAGTTGGTGAGCCGCAAGCACATGTGCGAGGTGGCGCAGGCAATTTCGCTGGGCGATCATCTGCGCCTGGGCAAAGGAGAGGACCGCTCCGGTGGCCGAAAGAAGGGCGCCATCCTGGCCAACGCCATGGAAGCGGTCATTGCCGCCATGTATCTGGATGCATCCCCGGCAGCCGGGCTCGCTGCCGTGAGGAAATTTGCGCGCAGGTACATCCTGGGCGCGGACGCCGAAAAGCTGGCGCACGATCTGCGGGCAGGAGCGTCCCTGGGAGACCATAAATCGGCTTTGCAGGAGCATTTGCAGGCGACCCGTGCGGGAGTTCCGGTGTATCGTGTCGAAAGCGAGAGCGGTCCGGACCACCGAAAGCGGTTTCAAGTCGAATTGAGACTGAAGGATGCGGACGGTCATCTGGGTGCGCCTCTGGCGCGGGGCGTGGGCGGAACCAAGAAAAAGGCGGAGCAGGAGGCGGCGCGCCGTGCGCTCGCTTCGCTGGACGCGCAGGATAAAGTCGAGGAGACAGCGGAAGCGTGAGCGACGTGCCGATACTTCCGGAATATGCTGAGCGGGCGATCGCCCATGGAGCAGTCGCTAGCGCGCCTTCCAGCCACCCCGTTGTGGACGAGTTGCCGGCGGAAAGCGGAAGGCCGCCGGTCTCGACCGCGCCCACCGCCAGGCCATTGCCGGCGCCCGTGGCTATCCACCATCCAGTTCATGGCGTGCCCGAGGCGTTTTCCTCGCTGATGCGCACCATCATCGTGGCTCTCTTTGTGCTCACCTTCCTGGCTCAGCCCATGGTGATTCCTTCAGAAAGCATGGAACACACGCTGCTGGTGGGGGACTTTCTACTGATGAACCGGTCGGCCCTCGCGCCTGGCGGCATCTGGAAGCGGATTCTGCCCTATACGGGTGTTGAGCGCGGCGAGATCGTAACCTTTCACCCGCCTTTCAATACCCGCGAGTACCTGGTGAAGCGCGTCATCGGCCTGCCCGGCGACCGGCTGCACATCGACAACGGCCAGGTATTTGTGAATGGCAAGCTGTTGACGGAACCCTGGGCGACCTTCGAGCCGACCGCTGCGAATCCCTACCTTGACCACTTCCCCACCCAGAACTATACCGATCCCGGCGTCGACCCCAGCTGGTGGAAGCAGTTGCAGCAGGATACGAGCAACGGCGACCTGGTGATACCGCAGGGCCAGTACTTCATGATGGGCGACAATCGCAACCACAGCCGCGATTCCCGCTACTGGGGATTTGTGCCGCGAAGCCAGATTGTGGCCCGCCCTCTGGTCATTTACTTCTCGCTGACCCGCCCTTCGCACACCGATGTTCAACAGGCCTCGGATGATAGACTCCTGGAAGCGCGGAGGGGCCAGGAGCAAGATCTTTCCGCCCGATGGATGGGTTTTGCGCGCTGGAGGCGCATCTTCCACGTCGTTCATTAGCAGCATCGAAGAAAGTAGCTTGCTTTTCGAGGAAGAACAGCCCGGTGAACCCGCCGGCACCGGATTGCGTAAGACATCGGGAACGATGCAAGAAAACGGACACAAAGGCGATTGATGGCAAAGGCAGACAAGCTAGTAGTCGACAGGCCGGCTTCCACAGCGGTGAGTGCGACGTCCACGATCCCTGACGCCAAAGCAGAATCCGATCCGAAGGTCGACGGCAAACCTGAAGAAACTCCCTTCGAAGCGCTGGCCAGCATCTGCTCCGTATTGGTGGTTGGGCTGTTCATCCTCACGTTTCTTGGCCAGAATTTCGTCATCCCCTCCGGCTCCATGGAGAAGACGCTGCTGGTCGGCGATCATCTGCTGGTCGATCGCATTACGCTCGCGCCTCCGGCCAAGTGGATGCCGCTGGTGCATTATCGCGAACCAAAGCGTGGCGACATCGTGGTCTTCCTGAAACCGGTTCCCGATCCGGATGCGGAGGGCCGCCTCGAATACAACTTCCTCGTGAAGCGCCTGATCGGCTTGCCCGGCGACCACATTCACCTGCGCAATGGCGTGGTCATCCTGAACGGCGTGGCGCAGAACGAACCGTATGCCAAGCTTTGGCCGGGGGATTTTTATTCCCCCTACATAGACGACTTTCCGGCTGTGCCGACATCGGAAGCCAATGGCGTGACGGCGGAATGGGCTGAGCAATTGCCCACCACCATTCAGGGCAACGACATGGTGGTGCCCCCGGGAATGTATTTCATGATGGGCGACCATCGACACGACAGCCTGGATTCTCGATTCTGGGGATTCGTGCCGCGCGCCAACATCATTGGCCGGCCGCTGTTCAATTACTGGTCCTTCAAGACTCCCAGCGACGAGATGGACCGGACCTCAATGGGCGACAGAATCGCCTGGATGGGCCATGTTGTCGTGCACTTCTTCTCCGACACCCGCTGGTCGCGGACCTTCCATCCGGTGAGATAAGCATGGTGAGCCGCCATGACCCATGATGCTGGTACAGACCGCACCACGGAGCTGGAGCCATCGTCTGCTTCCGACACGTCTACGCACAGGCGCTGGCGAAAGAGAATTACGGCAAGCGCGCTGATCGTGGCCCTGGTGGCCGCCGCTGTCGTCATTCCTCCACTGGTGAACATTGGCCGGTACCAGAGGCAGGTGACCCGGCTGATGAGCAATGCCATGGGCCGGCCCGTGCGCCTTTCCGGCGTGGGGCTTCGGCTGCTGCCTCGCCCCGGCTTTGTGCTGCACGATCTGACCGTCAGTGAGGATCCCAATTTTGGCGCGGAACCCGTGCTTTTCGCGCGCACGGTAGTGGCGTCCGTGGGAATTTTTCCCCTTTGGCGAGGCAAATTGCAGGTGACGCGGGTGAGCGTCGACGAAGCAAGCCTCAACCTGGTTCGCACCGCGCAAGGACATTGGAATCTGGAATCGCTGATGATGCAGGCGCAGCCGAGCTTGACGGGAAACGCTGCGCCTTCCGGACCACGAGGTTCGGTCATGGCTCGCCACTTTCCTTACCTGGAAGCGACCAACTCCCGCGTCAATCTCATGCGCGGTACGGAAAAAAGCCCGTTTTCTCTGGTGAATACGGATCTTTCGCTGTGGCAGGATCAGCCCGGCGAATGGCGCGTTCGCTTGCGGGGCCAGCCGGTGCGAACCGACGTTGAGCTGATCTGGGCGGATACCGGGGAAGTTCGGCTGGAAGGCAGTCTGCACGCCGCGCCGCAGCTGCGCGACATGCCCATCAAGCTCCAGGCGGAGTGGCGCGATGCGCAGTTGGGCCAGCTCTCCAGGCTGCTGCTGGGGTCGGACGCTGGCTGGCGAGGCGATCTCACCGCCAACATGGATGTTCAGGGAACCGCGGATGCCGCGCAGACCAAGGCGAGGCTGCGCGTGACCGGGGTGCGGCGGGAGGAATTTACGCCCGAAACAGCGCTCGATCTCGACGCCAACTGCGCGCTGCGCTATCAGCATTCTCTCGGTGCGGTGCACGACCTGGGATGCGACACGTCGATTGGAAGCGGCAAAATTCACCTCCAGGGCGACTTGCCGGGCAACGGCGGAGAAGCGCAGGCGACGCTCGAAGTGAAAGAAGTGCCGCTGCAGGCGGCGCTCGATCTGGTACGCACGGTACGCGGAGGCCTTGCCCCGGGAATCAGCGCCAAGGGCGAGGTGAATGGGAGCCTCGAGTACGCAGGCCGTTCGCACGCCCCTGAGCAGGTCGCGGCCGCCCCCATGCCGCACGGCGCAACTTCGCTCAAACATGCCAAACCGGCAGTTGCTCCGCCCCCCGAATTGAATTTGAAGGGTTCGTTGGTCGTTACAGGCGGCGTGCTCAAGGGCGGACAGTTAAAAGAGGCGCTGGTGCTTCCCACCATGACCTGGGCGCCGGTGCTGGTATCGGATCCTGCGGCAGTCGTTCCCGCTCAATCGGTAACCGCGAAATCCGGATCAGGCAATGTGTCCGCGGGGGGCGCCGTCGCTGCGCCGACTGCTCCGGTAAGTCCGACGGGGATACGGCTGCAGACGCAGTTCACGGTTCCACTGGGACCTGCGCCGGTTCGTCCGGCGATTGGCACGGCAAAAGACGATGCCCCGGCCGCCGATTTTTCCTCTGGAACCCCGGACGAGACGGCCATGAATACAAGTCCTATCGCGCCACAACCAGCCACCGCCGCCGGGGACCGGCAAAGCGCAGCTACATCGACCTCCGCGATGCCGTCGGCCACGGTCCGCATCACCGCCGGGCCACGGGGTTACCAGGCTGGTGTGAGCGGATCGGCAAGCGAGATCAAAGTTCGCTACCTCGCATACGCCCTGGGGCTGCCTCATCTGGAGGCGCTCGATGACCTCACCGGCGGGACCACTGACTTCGACGTCACTGCTGCCGGACCCTGGATCCCCTCCGCGGAACCGTTCATCGATGCGGCTTCGGTCGCGAGTGCTTCGCAGGAAGCACCGACACCTAACCCCCTGCTCGCACAGAAGATGGATGTATTCTCGGGAATGGTGCGGCTTCATCACGCTCAGTTGAAGGCCAGTTACCTGACTCGTCCTGCCGACCTGCCGCAGGCCACGATCACGCTCGCGGCGGATGCCATCCGGGTGAATGCCGATTTCGTCTACGGAAGTGCAAAAGAAGCGCTGAAGGGCACGTTGTCGGCCGGCATCCTGCCCAGTTGCAAGGCGGCTGAATGCGATGCCCACGTACAGCTTCATTTTGGCGCGCTGGATGCAAGCCAGGTGCAGTCCGCGCTGCTGGGGCCTCCTGAGCAGAAATCGATCCTGGCGCCGCTGGTGGATCGCATGCGCGGCGCCTCCCATCTTCAGTGGCCTGCTGCGACGGTTCATCTCGATGCCGATTCTCTTCTTCTGGGCCCGGCGCTGCTACTGAAGCCGGAGGCGCAGGTGCACATGGAAGGAAACGACTTGATCGTGGATCACTGGGAAGCTAGTGCCCTCGGAGGCACGGCGCAGGGAATCGGACGCTGTGCCTGGACGGACAACAAGCCGGCCTATTCTTTTTCCGGTGAGTTCGCCCATCTGAATCCGTCCGCCGTCGCGGCGGTGCTTGGCACGCGTTGGAAGGACGGCATGCTCGACGGCAAGGGCCAGGTGAAGCTGTCCGGGTTGAACCAAAAAGACCTGGCGGCAAGCGCCGATGGAGACGTTCAGTTCGAGTGGGAGAGTGGCACCCTTGCAGCTACCGCTGAGCAGATTCATTTCAGCAGTTGGAGCGGGGACGCAACGCTGCATGGCGGGCGGGCTGAACTGGGCAAGAACACCATCATTGTCGGACAGCGAACGTCTTCGGTGACCGGAACAATCCCCTACGGCGGCCCTGCGCACCTGAAGTTGAGCGATGTACAAGCCGCTGCGGCGCCAAAATCCGGCACGCGAACCGCCAATCCGGCGGTGATCCCTGCTCACTGAAACTTTCCGGCCGGTGCATTCTGAACCAGGATGCGCCGCAGGGCTTCGTACAATGAGAGGATGACGGATTCCACCGAGCCGCACTCTCCGCCGCCTTCTTCCTCCGTTCCTTCTTCAACCATTGGCAGTGCCGCTCCTGTCGCGCTAGTGACGGTCCGGTGCAAAGGCATCCTCTTCGACATGGATGGAATTCTGATCTCTTCGCTGGGGTCGGTGGAGCGAAGTTGGGAGACGTGGGCACGGTCGCGCAACGTCGATGTGACGCTCGCCATTCATACGGCTCACGGTTGCCGCGCCATTGAAACCATTCGCAAGCTTCGTCCCGACCTGGATGATCAAGCCGAGCTGAAATTCATTGAAGATCTAGAGATCGAAGACACGGAAGGGCTGGATGTACTGCCTGGAATTCTGGACTTGCTGCGCCAGTTGCCGGACAATCGCTGGACGGTGGTGACGTCGGCAACCGAACGCCTGGCGCGCATTCGCATGGCGGCGGGCGGCATCCCGGTGCCGGCGAAGATTATTGCCGCGGACATGGTTGAGCAGGGCAAGCCACATCCCGAGCCCTACCTGCGCGGCGCGGGAATCCTCGGCCTTCCAGCTGCCGACTGCGTGGTATTCGAAGACTCCGCCTCGGGTACAAAGGCAGGTCGAGCGGCGGGGTGCACGGTCATCGGGACGCTTTTCTCGCACAGCGTCGAGGAATTGGCTGCTGCCCATTACCTGGTTCAGGACCTGACCGACATCAAGGTGGAAATTCTTCCCGGAGACGAGGGCCTGGCCTTGCATTTCACCCCTCTGGGATTCTGAGCCAGGCGAAAGACAGCTTCAGCTCAGGCGCTGGCGAAGGATCTGGTCGACTCTCTTGAGGTCTTCTTCCGTATCGACGCCGATGGTATCTCCCATGGCTTCGGCCATGTAGATATCGATGCCATTGTCGAGCAGGCGTAATTGCTCAAGGCGCTCCACGATCTCGATCTGGGAAGGGGGCAGAGACGCAAACCGCTCCAGCGCAGGCTTGCGGTAGGCGTAAATTCCCAGGTGCTTGCGGTAGCCCGTGAAGCCGGTGGAATCGCGGTCGAAGGGGATGGTCGCGCGGGAAAAGTAAAGTGCTCGATCATCCGCCGCGGTCACCACCTTGACGGCATGCGGATTGGCGATATCGCTGGCTGGACAGCTCACCGCGAGGGTCGCAACCTGCACTTCCGGGCGGTCAAAGAGCGCCAGCAGCGGCGCGAAATGCGCCGATGTCAGCAGCGGTTCGTCACCCTGGATGTTGACGTAAAT
>CAILBQ010000644.1 GCA_903832475.1 uncultured Acidobacteriota bacterium
CAGCATTAACACCAATAGTCAATGCTTATATCGCGGCACATCCCTCTAGTTTCGTTGGAACAACGGGACCAATAGGACCAACAGGTGCTGGAGCAACAGGACCGATAGGACCAACCGGAACAGCAGGTTCAGCAGGTTCAGCGGGTTCAACCGGACCTACAGGAACAGCAGGTTCAGCAGGTTCAGTAGGAGCAACAGGAGCAACAGGTCCAGCAGGATCAGGAGGAGGGGGATCAGGTCTTGGGACACTTGCCATGTATAAAGACGATTACGATGCGGTTATAACCAATAGCGTAGCATTAAATACATACTACTACAATTTAAAAGGCTTCCTGAAAATAACAGAATCAGTTCATATACCTATAAAATTTTCATCTACCACAGTAAAGCAAACATTTGCCGGAACTGGGTATTCGTTTCTGACTCGCGGTACTTATACAGCATTAACATCAGGTTCTAACGCGTCTTGGGCTTATATTATTCCAACTGGCAACGATAACAACTTCAATCAAAGTTGTTCTGCTATTTTCAAAGGTAAATTAAACATAAATACCAGTAGTTATTTTGAGATAAATTTTGACAGTAATCAAAATAACTGGGCAACAGGGTATTCTGGATCCCAAAATGCTGATTCTACTCTTGTATTTTCAGGCACTTCTTTAAGCGTTCCAAATGTAGGCTCATGGTCTGGATACTCTGCCTTGACGCCTCCAGCGAATTTTTGGACTACATTACAAAATGGGTTCTATATTTCACTTGTTAGAATTCCATGGACCGGAGGAGATTTTCATACATTAACGACAGTCTATGATATTAATGGTAATATTTTAATCAATAATTTTGAAACTAGGTACGCATTCTACGGAGGAACTTGGACAAAGGAATTTTTCCATTTCTATTCTAGCGCAAACAACAACTGGACATTCCTTATTACGTCGTCAACCAGGAAGACCGGTTTGAGCAGGATGTGGTCCGGCCGTTCGTGAACGACTACCTGAACGGGCGGACGCCGATTCCCTGCTCGCTTTGCAATAACCATCTGAAGTTCGATCAGCTGCTGCGCACGGCCCGGCAGATTGGCGCGCAGAAGATCGCGACGGGCCACTACGCGCGCAATGAGTACGATCCGGCACGCGGCCGCTGGATCCTGAAGCGTCCCGCAGATCAGGCCAAGGACCAAACCTGGTTTCTCTTTGGCCTGACCCAGGAGCAGCTGGCGCACACGCTGTTTCCGCTGGGGGATTTGCAGAAGCCGGCCGTCCGCGAGATTGCGCGCGACAGCGGACTGGCATTGGCCGACAAGCCGGACTCCCAGGAAATCTGCTTCATCCCGGGCGGCGACTACAAGCAGTTCATCGCCAATTATCTCGACGAGCAGGGACAGCCGATGCCTGACTCTTCCGGCGAACTGGTCACGACCTCGGGCCAGGCGCTGGGCAAGCATGAGGGCGTGCATAACTTCACCATCGGGCAGCGCAAGGGGCTGAAGCTGACTTCACCCAACCCGCTTTACGTGCTGAATATCGACCGCGACAGCCGCAAGGTTACCGTAGGCCCCGAGTCCGAGTTGAATACGGCGATTCTTCATGTGCACCGGCTCAACTGGATCAGCATTCCGGAGCTGAACGAGCCGATGCGGGTGCAGGTGAAGATCCGCCACGTGCACGAGCCGTCGCCGGCGCTGATCGAGCCGGACGGTGCTGATTCGGTGCGCATCACGTTCGACACGGCGCAGCGCGCCATCACGCCTGGACACTCAGCGGTGTTTTATGACGGCATTGAGGTCGTCGGCGGCGGCTGGATCGTCTAAGCGCCTCAACCCTTACTGCCGTACCGCCCAGGCCATGCCGTCGGGCTCGCCGCCGGCGTCGATATGGCCCGTGATTTCGAGGGACTTTAGGTCCAAAACAGCCACGTAATTATCCGGCCCGCAGGCGAGAAAGGCGCGGGTTCCGCTGGGATCCATCTGGATTCCGGCGGCTCCGTGGCCGATGGCTACTTTCTTCACTTCCTTGCGCGAGGCGGCGTCGTAGACGACCAGGTTGCCGTCGCGCAGGCTGGTGACGAGAACAAGTTTGCCATCCAGTGTGAACTTGAGGCGATTGGCACCGAAGACCTTGGCGTCGAGTGTCGCCGCGACTTTCTCGCCTGCAATGTCGACGATTGAGATCGTTCCATCCTGCGCGGCCGCGGTCCACAACTCGCGTCCATCTGGAGAGACATCGAAGCCTTCCGAACCTTTGCCGACTGGGATCACGGTCTGATTCCAATCCATGGCCGGGGGCCGGTCCACACTCTGCGGGCCGTTTGGGGGCGGCATGCCCGGAGGCGGCCCTCCTGGCCCCGATCCTGGACCTCCCGGCGCACCGGGAGGCGGTCCCATCATGGGACGCGCTACTTTTTCAAGGATGCTTACGGTTGCCGAGGCCACGTTGGTGGTGTAGATCTGCTTCAGGTCTGGCCTGACGTAGATCATGTGTGTGCGATTCTGCCCGGTGCCCATGACCCAGTCGATTTTCGAGGTCGCCGGATCATAGCTGCCAATGACCTTCGCGCCTTCCGCGGTGAACCATAGCCTGCCGCCGACGAAAGCCAATCCGTGAGGGCCGTTCAAGACGCCGAGGTCGATGTCGGGGAGCGCTTTCTGTCCGACGAGATCGATGACCGAGAGCACATGGAAGGCGCCGCCGCCGTAGATTGAGACATACGCGGTCTTACCATCGGCAGACGCGATAACTTCATGCGGATCCTGCCCGACGGGAGCGGTCGCCACTACCTTGAGCGTGGCTGGATCGACGATCGACAGTGTGTGGTTGCGCTTGGAGAGCACCAACAAGGATGCGGACGGAGTCGATTGCGCCCGAAGGCCGATGGACGAGCAACAAATGGCGGCTAAAAGGGCGAAGGGGATAAGTCGCAAACGCATGCAGTGGGCCTCGCAGTCCATTATCAGACCAGGAGGCGGTTCTGCCTAGAACGCAAATTGTCGGTGCGGGCGACACCCCTAAATGGCGAAATCTTTGTCGGCTTCTGAGACGGTGACTTTCTCATATGGAGCAGGCGATGGAGAATCCGCATAGCGCGAAGCGGCGTTGCGACGGACGTCGCTACGAGGATTCGTGTTCCTGTAGGTGTCGATGACGGCGCGCACTGCCGCGAAGACTCCGTTGGCTTGGCGCACGGGGGCGGCGACTGCGTTTTCCAGCAGAGAGCCGGCGCGATCCATGACATTCAACGTGGATGTGAGCATCTGGTCGAGACGGGCCGTCTGCTTATTTACGCGATCCATGATTTCTGACGCTGAAATATTGACCGACTTGGTCTCTCGCTTGAGCAGTTCGGTCAGCTCGGCAAGGCCGTTGGTAACGGTCACTACCTGGGGCGAGATGCGCTCCACCAGTTCCCTCGTGGAATGCACGATGGGAAGCACCGTGGCCTTCAAATCGGTTGTCGTTTCTGTGACGGCCTTCGCCGTTTTGGTCAAAGCGACGAAGATCCCGATGAGAACTACGGCCTGTATGAGGACAGAGATCCCGGTCAGAGCAACAAAGATGATCAGAAGAGTGTGGTTATCCATGCAAGGTCTCACGATCCAAGCGGGTTGAGGACTCCGCTATCTAACTGCACTGGGAAACAAGGAATGCAGGGTAGTTACACCCTGCATTCGCGATGATGAAACAACGTGCATGGAATAATACGCGGCGCAAGAACCGCCGTCGATACAGCCTCAGCTACGAGACAGGACCTTCGCCAGGGGCCGCAGAGGTTTCCTGATAGGCATGCTTGCCTGCGTCCACGGCTGCCGCTACCTTCACACTCTGGTCGTTGACGAAGCCCTTGCCGCGATCGACGAAATCTTCCCACTGCGCGCGGCTGCGGTCGACAACTTCCTTGCCTTTTTGGACGTACTGGGTGGCCTGTTCGCGGCCCTTCTGCACGTACTCGGCGGCCTGGCCCTTGCCCTTTTCGACCAACTGGCCTGCCTGATCGGCGACTTCACGGGCACGAACGCGAACGTACTCTGTTCCGTCCTTGGCGGTGTTCACGATATCTTCGCGGGTTTCACGACCGCTCTTAGGCGCATACAAAATGCCCACAAGTGCTCCAAGTCCCAAACCTGCGAGGAACCATCCAAATGCTGTTGCCTGATTGTTATCGTCTGCCATAAAAGGAACTCCTTTCAAAACTCAAAGTAGGACTGAGATTACCAAAATCTCTGGGCCCGCATCCGGAATCCCTTGATTTTTGGCCAGCTTTTGAACAAACTGCTTCCTGACTCACCCCCATTGGACGCCATTGTCCGGGGAGATGTTGCCTCAAATCGCTCATCCAATCTTACGCTGCGCCACTGAGGTGAGAGAGAGGACGCCGCGCGCAACTGGCCAGGTCCTTCCTGCGCGTAATGGTTTGCCGCGCCGCCGACTCAGCGCAGGAAAGCCATCCCGGGCGGACCCGTGGACGGCTTTCTGCGAGCGAGGGATTGGACTCAGTCGCGTCTATAGGACGCGCACAGTGACGGTTGCCGAACTGACGTTGGTCTTGTCGGTCGAATCCGTGCCAATGACCTTGAAGGTGTATGTCCCGGCAGCGATTCTTTTGTCAGGCGTCGAGCAGGCTGCCATCCCCGAGACGACGACCACGAGCAGCAGGAGAGACAGCAGGGATTTCCATGCTCGACGGCGGGCCGGCACCGCAAAGAGCAGGCAGCAGGCAAGCGCCGTTCCACCGGCCGCCAGCCATTTGCCCTTGTGGGGTTCGGTATTGCTGCCGAGCGTAATGCCAGGAGGCAGCTTGCTTCCGATGCCGAAGACCAGCATCACCGGGAACGTCTGCCCGCCTGCGGTCAGCGTTTCGGTGGCCGGGCTCATGGCGCACTCCGGAGACGCCGATGTTGAGCTTCCGCTCACCAGCGCGCAGGTGTAGTTGATGGTCCCCGCGTAGCCGCCCTCCGAGGTTGTGGCAATGGTGGCTACGCCAGTGGAGTGCTCAGAAGAAAGCTTGGTGGTGGTATCGGCCAAGGTGAAATAAGGCTTTCCCGTGACGAGGATGGAATTGGATGCGGAGGCGGCATAATTCACGTCGCCAAGGTATTCCGCATGTAATTGGTGCTTGCCCTGGGGGATGTTCGAGGTGGTGATGGTGGCTGTTCCGGAAGCCAGATTGCTTCCTCCGGGCAGCCCTTGCAGCGGGACCTCGGCGAGAATCGTCGTTCCGTTTTCAATCGCTACCATGCCGGTGGGGGCCAGGGCCGCGCTATCGGTTGCCAGTTGCACTTTGAAGGTGAGGGGCTGACCGCTGTAGGACGTCGCACTGGCAGTCATTGAAATCTGCGTGACGCCTTTGGTGATCACCAGGGGAAGCTGCCCGACACCGGGGTTGAAGCTGTTGTCTCCGCTGTAGTCCGCGGCGATCGTGTAGGATCCGGCATTCAAGAAATAGCCATTCGCCACCGCGGAACCAATTGAACTCAGACCGACCGTTGCCACGGTACTGGCATTGGCTTTGAAGGTTACGCTGCCGGTGGGGATGCCGTCCTGGCAGATGTCGGCGTCGTTGCCTCCTAGGAAGGAATGGACGCCGCACGGCCTGGCGGCGAGTCCCAGGTAGTAGCCGTATGGAGTGACATTTACCTTGGCGTTGGTGACGGGATTGAAGGAAGAGATGAGCAGCTGGACTGTGCTGTTTTCAGGGGTAACGACGACGGAGTGACGGGTCGAAGTGCTGACCGCGTATTCGCCTGAGCCTCCATAGGCCGCTACCACGTTGTAACTTCCGCCCGGCAGAGAATTGATCGAGGTGGGCCCGGTAGTGCCGGCCGCATCCAGGGCATAGGCGCCCACTGACCTAGCCAGTTTGAGCGAAGGCGGATTGGCGAGCGCTGTCAGGGACACATTCCCGGTCGGACTGCCGCTCGATGCTGTCACCGTCACGTTGGCGGTGACGTATTGCCCATGCTCGATGGTGGCAGGCGAGAGCGTGAGTTGCGTCGTGGTGGGCAGCAAGCCCGCGCTGATCCAGTTGGCCACGAGGGCCGAGGCATTCACGCTGCCAAGTCCCGTCGCTAGGTCATATCCTCCGGCCGCGTTATAGCCGGACAGGTAATTGCTGCCGGCGCTGTTCTTGGCGCAATTGGGAGTGCCTGCCGCGCATGGGACCGCGTTGTTCCCGGTCTTGACGTCGTGAAAGGAGGATGGGGCGGTGCGAGCCAGGTTGTAGAGCACGTAATTGGCCTGCCCCTGGCGCTCGCCGGTGGCCTGTTTGACGAGAGCCAGGACGCCTGCAAAGGCGGGCGCGGCGGCAGACGTGCCTCCGACGCCGTAGAGGTAAAACTCGTCCGGAGGCAGTCCGTTCGAACCCGGCGTGCAGTCTTGAATTGAACTGCCGTTCGCATCCTTGTCCTGGTCGGTGCAGATGCCCCAGGCTGCGTAATATAGCCCGTTGGCTGCGAACATTGAGACGTCCGGAAGGTCGCGGGCCATGTCGGCAGGAACACCGGGGCCTGTTTGCCAGGACGGTTTCTGGTATCCGATGATGCAGGTGAAGCTCGAGCCGTTGAAGAAGCCTTCCTCGCAGTTGCTCTTGCCGCCGCCGGCCGCCACGATGTTGGCGTAGGGATCGGGAGCGGCTGAATTATTGGCCAAAACTCCCGGTGGGAAGTTGGAAAAGGTGTTGTTCCAGGGGACTTCGGGGATGAACTGTTTCGCCGATCGGAGCGTGGTTGGATCGTTGCTGGCGGTGACGTAATTAGTGAAGTTTGCCCCGCTGCCGTCCGGTCCAGCGAGAGCGGCAAAATCCGTGCCGCCTACGGCGATGTTGTAGGGCGTGGAAGCCAGCCCATTCACCATCAATCCGTAGTACGCCTGGGTTTGCGAATTTGGATCGTCGCAGCCAGCCGAACCGGAGTCTCCGCTGGAAACGGTCACGGAAATTCCCTGCGCCGCTGCCTGCTCCCACATGGCCGCAAAGAATTGATTCCCGGCATAGGCCAGGCCGCCTTCGCACTCGCCGAAGCTGACGTTGAGCACGTCGACGAGGTTGTCGTTGACGGCGCGCGAGGTGGCCAGGTTCAGACCGTTATCGACGGCCGTGTCCGCCGCGGTGTAGAGGTATACCTGGGCGCCGGGCGCGATGCCGCCGGCAACTTCCGTGTCCAGGTAGGCTTCGACCGCGTCGCCATTGACGCCCGGATTCTTGCTTCCGTCGAGGATGACAACTGGGGTTGTTGCCGCATGGGGAAAGAGTTTCGATATGCCGAACAGGGCCCGGTAATTCGTGACCTGGGAGGGCGTGATGTTGGAGTCACCCAGGATGCCGATCTTGACTCCCGTTCCATCGTAGGCGTTGCCTGAGGCCGCGGGATTGAGGGCGGGTACGGGCGTGTTGTAGATGGTCGCCGCATCCGAGGGTCCGACATAGAGGAAGTCGTAATCGCTTCCCGCCGCTGTGAGTTCAGGACGCACCTGGTGGGTGGTGCTGTTGTAAATGCCGCGCGGGCCCTTTCTGGCCATGGACCGCGGATGAAAGTCGTTGAGGGTCGTGATACCTGCTATGACCGGTGCGAGGGCCGCGGGGATCTGCGGATCGGAGACGTTGGCGTGATGCATCTCGCCGTTCAGTTCGAAGAGATGAATCGAGGTGTGAAATGCCTCCTGCACCTGGCCGGCGGTTCCTGAAAACTCGATGGCGGTGCGTCCGGCGGTTGGACCCTGCACCGAAAATCCATGCGACTCGAGCCACGCAGTGACGGCGGCAATGTCGGAATCAGCCGCACCCCACTCTGCGCCGAACTGGGCCGGAGTCAGCCAGCGGTGGAAATTGGGCGAATTTTTGTCATGCATCGATTGAATCAGAGCGCGGAGGGCGTCTTCCCGATCTGCGCTTCGCTTGAGCAGCAGCAGCATCCGGTCGGCAGGGGTGGAAGGAGAAACGGCCCCGCGATCGGCGGCCCGCCTGGCCTGCGGACTGACATTGCCCGACAGGATGACGCGATCCGACTCGTTGACGGCCTGGCTGATCAGGCCGACCGAATTGCGTCCTTGATTGACTAGCGCTTGTGAACCGGCGCCCGCGAACACGATACCAGCCAGAATCAAAAGGCACGACAGAGCGCGGCGTTGACGAGAACGTATCAAGGATGGGGAGGTGCGGGGGAAAACCATATTTGTAAACCTCATGGAACGGTCGCGCGCAGGGCGGCGATTGGATGGCCGGATTGGGCTTGCTCCGGAGACAGGCATGAATGCGCATTCAATGAATCGGTCCCGCTTGAAACCGGCGTCGGCACGTGAACCAACCCTCTGCGTGCCACGACATCTGCGATTCACATTCCCCTGCGCACAAGATCGTGGGCGAGGAATCGTAACTTGCTCCGCGCAGATCGGTAACCAGCGCATGGTTGCCAATGGTTGGCCGAGTACCCACGTTCCTAGAGTACCCACTGGGCTCTCATGCGGATTACAACTTTCGGGGAACCCGTTGCCGGACGCGGAACATGAAGCCTGCTAGAGGCGGTAGCGCCCCAGCGCCAGGAAATGCCTGGCCACGGCGCGCTGCATCGCGACGGAATCAGCAGGCACGACGCGCGCCAAGCGACGCAGGACGGCAAGCTGAATGCCGAGCGCATCGCCTTCGCTGGAGGCGGCCAGAACGCGCCGCGCCGCTTGCTCAACGCCGCTGAGCGCTTCGTCAGCAAACGCAGCCATCATGCTTGCAGCAATGGCGGCCGATCCGGAACCTGCCATGGCCAGCTTTTTGGCGCGGAGAATCCCCGATTCCAGGGCGAAGACGGTGGTGATGCAATCGGCCAGGTCGGCCATCACTTCCTGCTCGTCCTGCAAGCCGGCCATGAAGCGCTGCGAGGCGGTGCCGGCGGCGAGGAGGAAGATTTTTCGGATCCGAGTCAGGACGCGCGTTTCCCGCTCCAGGGGCGCCCCGGTGTCTTCTTCTTCCGAAAGCGCCGGCTGCATGATCTCGTCCATGAGCTGTTTGATCGCGGGCAGCAGGGCCAGCTTGCCGCTCAAGGCTCGCTTCATCAGCCAGCCGGTAATGATCAGGCGGTTGATTTCGTTGGTGCCTTCAAAAATGCGGTTGATGCGCTGATCGCGGAAGATGCGTTCGGCCGGGTAGTCCTCAACGTAACCGTTGCCGCCCATGATCTGAATCAGCTCATCGGAGACGTAGGACAGCATTTCCGATCCATAGACTTTCAGGATTGAACACTCGACTGCGTACTCTTCGATCTGCTTCTGCGTTTCTTTCGCGCTGCCGACGCCGGCGTCGTCGAGCTTTGCCAGCGCGGCATCCATCATGCCGACGGTGCGGTAGGACATGCTCTCGTTGACGAAGAGCCGGATGGCGCTGGTGGCGATCTTGCGCTGGATCAAGCCAAACTCCGCAATCGGCTTGCCGAATGCCTTACGCCCGTTGGCGTAGGCGATCCCGGCGTCGATAGCCTGCCGAGCGGAGCCGTTGCAGGCTGCGCCCAGCTTGAAGCGACCCATGTTCAAAATGTTGAAGGCGATCTGGTGGCCTTTGCCCACTTCTCCCAGCAAGTTCACTGCGGGAACGAGGCAATCGGCAAATGCCACGGCGCAGGTTGACGAGCCGCGTATGCCGAGCTTGTGCTCTTCTTTGCCCACGGAGAGCCCCGGCGTCTCGCGCTCCACAAGGAAAGCGGAAAATTTCTCGCCATCTACCTTGGCAAAGACGATGAACAGGTCCGCAAGGCCGGCGTTGGTGATCCACATCTTTTCGCCATTGAGGCGATAGTGCTGCCCATCGCCGGAGAGAACGGCGCGGGTGCGAATGTTCATGGCATCCGAGCCGGAGGTCGCCTCGGACAGGCAATAGGCCGCTACCCACTCCATCGAGAGCAGCCTGGGAAGGTATTTGTGCTTTTGCTCTTCGGTCCCGTACCAGAGGATGGGCAGCATGCCAATGCCGGTGTGCGCCCCAAATGCGGTTGAGAAACTGCCTGAAGCGGAAATGCGTTCAGCGACCAGCGCGGAGGTTGTTTTATCCAGCCCCAGGCCGCCGTATTCTTCGGGAACATCGACTGCGGCCAAGCCCAGGTCGGCCGCCTCGCGCATCAGATTGCGCATCACTCCCGGCTCTTTGGTCTCGATTCGGGCTGCGGCCGGCATGACCTGTTCCTTCGCGAACCTGGCCGCGGTGTCGGCAATCTGTCTTTGCTCGACGCTCAGGTCTTCCGGCGTGAAAACCTCCTCCGGTGTCCGCTCTTCCAGCAAAAAACTTCCGCCTGGGGCAGCGATGACGGCTGAAACCCGGGAATCCTGGCTCGGCGATGACACGGTGGTCGACATACAGGGAAAACCTCCTGGCAAGGCCACCTTACGCCACGGGGCAGCGCAGGGGCAACCAAACTCCTTCGCTGCACCCTCTTACTTGTTGTGTTCCAATGCCATCTTGCACCAAAGGGTACGGAATACAATCAGGTAGTTCCGCGATAGCTTAGAAACGCTGATAACCTTGAATCTGGAGGGCCCTCTGCCTACAGCGCTGCAATTTGGCTCGAATCTGGCTAGCCGCTCGCTGGCCATGCTGTTGCTGCGCCTTCCGCATACGGCCGCTCTCTGGCTGTTGCAGCACCAGACTGGCTGGAAGCATTTCCTCAAGGCTCAGTATGCCGACCAGACTTTCCAGGGACTGTACAAGTGGAATCCGTTTGACGCGGCGCTGCTGTTTCCTTACTTTGCCGTGATGATTGTGCTCGCCATCTACGGTGTGCACCGCTATCAGCTGGTCTATCTCTACTTCAAATACCGCAAGAACTATAATCCCGAGCCGGCCTCCCACTTCGAAAACTTGCCCCGCATCACTGTACAG
>CAILBQ010000645.1 GCA_903832475.1 uncultured Acidobacteriota bacterium
CGCGATGCCTAGCAATTTGTATAGCAGAATGACCACTACCTTGATGTGCGCCATGTGTTCCAGCGCGCCGAAATACACGGCGATGATCGAGCCGATGAAAATTTCCAGCACGAGAAGAAACTTGCCTTGCGTGAATAGGTATGTCTTGCAGGTTTCCCAGATGAGCTCCGAAACGTCGCCCATCGACTTGTGTACAGGTAGTTTCTTGAGCTGCGTATAACTGATCAAGCCAAACAGGAGCCCCAGCGCGCACACGACCAACCCCGACTCCAGTAATGTTCTTCCATTGATGCCCAGAAAGGTTGCCTGGCTCAGGTCCGGCAGCACGAGATGAGCCTCGCCGCCGCTCGCCTGCTGCGTCGCTTGGGCCAACGCCCGGCTGGGAATGCTCAGCAGAAATGTCACCGCGAGCATAGCGCCAAGTTGCAGGCTCGACGGTCGCATCAAGTTCACAAGAGATTTCAGAGTATTTCGATTTCGCATGTAGGTTCTCCGATAGGCTACGAAACGTACGTGATTGCCAGTCTGGACCAGCAAAGAACAAAGCAGCTCGAAAGAACTCAATGTCCTGCGGTGCACCAGCTTTAGAATCGACTGATCGATCGCTGTCGCGCGTATTCGGAATTCCCATCTGTTCGCGACCACTCATTTTCGACGACTTTGCAATCATTCGCCGTGTCCCGCATCACAATACGAACGCGAAGTATTCATAACCCAATTCATGACATTTTGCTGGCTCGCCTAAAACAAAGGATGCTTCCCGTGGGAAGCATCCTTTGTCACCATTTCTAATCAGTTACTTTGATCCGCCTGTTTGTTCAGCACCCGCAAGCTGCTCTTCCAACGCTGCTTGTGCTGCCGCAAGTCGCGCCGTGAGCAATCGGAACGGAGAGCAGGACACATAGTCCAAATGAATCCGGTGACAGAATTTCACTGACTCCGGCTCACCGCCATGCTCCCCGCAGATGCCCACCTTGATATCAGCGCGGGTCAGGTGACCTCGCTGGGAGGCAATCTTCATCAACTGCCCCACACCTTCCTGGTCCAATACTTCAAACGGATACTGCTTGTAGATGCCTTGCTTGAGATAGACGGGCATGAACTGGATGCCGTCGTCTCTCGAAATGCCGAACACCGTCTGCGTGAGATCATTCGTGCCAAAGCTGAAGAACTCCGCTTCCTTGGCAATCTGATCCGCCAGCAGCGCTGCCCTCGGCGTCTCAATCATCGTGCCCACCAGGTATTCCACGCTCTCGCCCTCTCGCGCAAAGACCTCTTCTGCGATATGACGAACAAGCTGTGCTTGGTTCTTCATTTCCTCGATGCCGGTGATCAACGGAATCATGATCTCAAGGTGCGGTTGCTTGCCCCTCTTCTTCACAATCACTGCGGCCTCGAAGATGGCGCGGGCCTGCATCTCGGTGATCTCTGGGAACACGATGCCAAGCCTGCAGCCGCGCATGCCCAGCATAGGATTAATCTCGTGTAGCTGCTCGACGCGTTGCAGCGTGTGTCGAAGCGACTTGATTTCCATGGACTGCGGATCCGTGATCTCGAGCCGCGCAATCTGCACCAGCAGCTCTTCCCGCTTGGGCAGGAACTCATGCAGCGGTGGATCCAGCAAACGAATATTCACCGGCAGGCTGCCCATCGCCTGGAATAATCCGGTAAAGTCTTCGCGCTGCATCGGCAGAAGGCGATCGAGAGCTGCACGACGATCGATTTCGTCCTCGGCCATGATCATCGCCTGCATGTGCGGGAGACGATCCTCGGCAAAGAACATGTGCTCGGTCCGGCAAAGGCCGATGCCCTGCGCGCCGAAGCGAACGGCCTGCAAGGCATCGCGAGGAATATCAGCGTTGGCGCGCACTTCGAGCGTGCGCCGCTCATCGACCCAGCTCATAAACTCCACCAGATCCGGATCATCCGGCGTGGCCGGAATCACTGCCAGCCGCTCGCCAATGACGCGGCCCGTGGTTCCGTCGAGAGAGATCCAGTCGCCTTCGCGGAAGACTCTTCCGCCAATGCGCATCTCGCCTTTCTCTTCATCGACCAGGATGCCGCCGGCGCCAGCCACGCAGCACTTGCCCATGCCACGGGTCACAACCGCTGCGTGCGATGTCATGCCTCCGCGCGAAGTGAGAATACCCGTCGCCACTTCCATGCCGCCGATATCTTCTGGAGTCGTCTCACGACGCACCAGGATGATCGACTTCATGATGCCCTTCTCCCGGAAACGGACCGCATCTTCCGCCGAGAATGCAATCTGTCCGATGGCCGCGCCCGGCGAGGCGGGAAGCCCTGTCGCCAGCACTTCGACTCTGCCGGAGCTTTCATCGAGCCGCGGTGTGAGGAAGTCATAAATCTGGTTCGGTTCAACGCGGAAGATCGCTTCGTCGCGCGTGATCAATCCTTCATGCACCATGTCCAGCGCAATGCGTACCGCTGCAAGCCCGGTCCGCTTGCCGTTGCGAGTCTGCAGCATGTACAGCTTGCCTTCCTGCACGGTGAACTCGAAGTCCTGGAGGTCGCGATAGTGATTCTCCATCTTCGTGGTCAGCTCGCAAAGCTGGGCATAGACCTCCGGCATCAGTTCGCGCAGCTTGCTGATCGGCGAAGGCGTACGTACGCCCGACACCACATCTTCCCCTTGCGCATTGAGCAGGAACTCGCCGAAGAATTCCCGTCGTCCTGTTGCGGGATTGCGCGTAAACCCAACGCCGGTTCCGCTCTTGTCGCTCACGTTGCCAAACACCATGGCCTGGACGGTGACCGCTGTGCCCAGCCAGTCGTCGATCTTGTTGATGCGGCGATAGGTCTTAGCGCGATCGTTCTCCCATGAATGGAACACGGCATCACGAGCCATGCTCAACTGCACATACGGGTCCTGCGGAAATCTCGATCCGGTGCGCTCCACTGTTAACGCGTTGTACTTCTCAATGACGCCCTTAAGCGCATTGACATCCAGTTCTGTGTCCAGCTGGGCGCGCGCTTTCCGCTTGGCCTCGTCAAAGATCGCTTCAAAATCATGCTTGGGAATACCGAGCACAACATCGCCAAACATCTGAATAAGACGCCGGTAAGAATCGTAAGCAAAGCGAGCGTTCTTGGTCTTGCTGGCCAGGGACACAACAGATTCATCGTTCAATCCCAGGTCGAGAATGGTGTCCATCATGCCCGGCATCGAGAACTTCGCGCCTGAACGAACAGAAACCAGCAGCGGATTGTCTCCCGCGCCAAATAGCTGCCCCTGCAGTATTTCCAGGCGATGCAGCGCTTCAATCATTTGCTCTGTGATGGCAGGAGAGATCTCACCGCGCATGAACTCGCGGCAGGCTTCCGTTTGAATGGTGAATCCAGGGGGTACCGGCAAGCCGGCATTGGTCATTTCCGCGAGGCCCGCGCCTTTTCCGCCCAGCATGTCCTTCTGGCGGCCGTTGCCCTCGGCAACACCGCCTCCAAAGAAATAGACGTACTTGATGGCGACTTTCGAGGCCTCTTCGGCCACACTATCGGGAAACCCGACAACAGTGCTGTGCATAGTATTCCTCCGTTGGCTATGCGAAGAATACGTCTGCCCAAGTTCGGGGCCTGGGGGCCAGAAGGCTAGCTCAACAGGAAGGCCTGGTGGTACAGCTGGCGACTCGCTTGCAGCAGGACCTATTTCCGCTGCCGTTACATTCGAACCGCATTATGAAACCGGCGACGAACAACTAGATGTGTCCGGCGTCACAAGGGCAAAGCGTCACAGTTCGAATCCATTTCAGCTCAATCGTCCCAGGAGTTCATCTCTTTCCATGGCTTGAACGACAAAAAAAGGCATCCAAATCCCATTCGACACTTGCCTGCCGTGCCTCCATGCAACATTTGCGCTCAACTTCGTTGAAGGCAGGCGCAGAGAAATTTCCGCGCCTGGTCGCGTTAGGCAACGTGATTGCTCTATACAACTTAGCGCGAATAACAGGGCGCTTGTTCCAGAACAATCTGCCTCGAAAGCGCCGGTAAGACGAGCAATACAGACCGTACCTGACGCACAACGGAAGCCATGCTTGATCACTACGCTAAGGATGTACGCTTCCCTCATAGACTGCCTTAGCAATCGGATCAGCACTTTCTTAGCCAGGTGTCCTTTTTGGGGGCACCGCTTTGGCAGCGTTTCCTCTTGAATTCTCCGTCCGTCGCGACTCGAAAGTACACACGCCACAGCGCGCTCCCGGCAGTTCACGTGACGCGAATCACAACACTTGCGATTCGCGAAATGTAGTCTTTAGCCAGCTTGCAAAAAGATTTTGTCCCACGCCATCGCGTCTTCGGCACGAACGAAGACGCGTCGCTCAAGGGCCTTGTCGAAGGGATCATCATGCTGCGTTCGCTTTTCGGCTTTGCTCTTTTCGCAGCCGTGCTCTCGGCCGGCTCACAATCTGGAGCGCAAACGGCAGCCCGCGCAGCCAAGCCTTCCCCTTCTCACACGAAAGCCGTTCCCCCCAACCCAGCCGACTTCGTGGGATCAGAAACCTGCGAGACCTGCCACGCCGAAGTCGCCAAAAACTTCGCCACCAATCCTCACTCCAAACTGGCCCTCAAGCATGGCGGCGCGGGCGCAACCTGCGAGAGTTGCCACGGTCCAGGCAAAGCGCACGTGGAATCCGGCGGCGATGTCAACAAGATCCTCCAGTTTTCCTCCGCCACCCCGAAACTGATCGACGACACCTGCCTCACCTGCCACGCCGGCTCGCACGCCAACTTCGAACGAACCACGCATGGCGCCGAAGGCGTCAGCTGCGTGAACTGCCATAGCAGTCACTCCCCCAAGACCGATACCAACCTGCTCAAGGCCCCCGAGCCCGCCCTTTGCTACGGCTGCCACACGGAGACCAAGGCGCAGTTTGCCCAGCCCTTCCATCACAAGGTCGACGAGGGCCTGATGAAGTGCAGCGATTGCCATAATCCGCACGGCACCTTCAACGACAAGCTGCAAAAAACCAGCGCCGACCAGAACGCCGTCTGTACCAAGTGCCACGCCGAGACCGCAGGGCCCTTCGTCTATGAACACCCCCCTCTCAAAACAGAAGGCTGCGTCTCCTGCCACTTCCCGCACGGCTCGCCCAACCCGCGCCTGCTGACCCGCAGCAATGTCAACTCGCTATGCCTGCAATGTCATACCGCTTCGCAGAATTTCACCGCGCCCGGAACGCCTTCTTTCCACAACCAGGCCAATCAATACCAGGCCTGCACCAATTGCCACACCCAGATTCACGGCTCCAACGCCAGCAACATTTTCTTCAAGTAAGGGACGGCCACTCATGCGCAGAGCTATCTCGGTGACCCCTATCCCGCTCAGTTCGAAAAGAACGCCTCATCTCGTCGGCGCCTCGGGTATGTTCCTCTGCCTCGCGCTTTCGATCGGTGTCAGCCTTCCCACCCAGGCTCAAACAACAGCGTCGGCCCCGCCCGCCACGCCTGCCCCAGCCGCGTCGAAGGCCATCGACACCCCCAAGTCCAAAGACGCAACAGCTCCCGCTCCCGGCGACAATATCCGATTCGGATACACCGTCCACCAGGCGCTTGAACTGGGCGGACATCTCTCCAGCAATTCCGGCAGCAGCGCCGTCTACGACACTCTGGTCAATCTGCACTCCGGCCCGCGCATCCTCAGCCAGTCGCTCGACATGCGCGCGGTCCACCCCAAGCACTCCATGCTGTTCGACACTCTCACCACCAACAGCTTCGGCTACGCCGGCGACCCCAACAGCGTTTCCTACCTCAACTTCTCCAAAGGCAAAGCCTACGATTTTCGAGGCAGCTTCCGCCGCGACCGCCAGTACTTCGATTACAACCTGCTCGACAATCCGCTCATTCCGCCCTCCTCCACACCATACGTGCCGTTGCTCGACTCGCCGCACCTCTTCAACACCGTGCGCCGCAACACCGACCTCAATCTCACCCTGGCGCCGCTTTCCCCGGTCAGCGTTCGTTTCGGCTTCAACCACAGCGTCAGCACCGGCCCGTCTCTCAGTTCAGTCCACTATGGCGCCGAGGCTTTGCTCACCCAGAACTGGCGCAACGCCAGCGACAGCTATATCGCCGGCCTCGATCTCAAGATCGCCCGCAAGACAACCATCAGCTACGACGAATTCATCACCGCCTACAAAGGCGACACGACATGGGGACTGACCGGCCTCAACTACCGGCTCTCCAACGGTGCACCCGTATCGCTGGGCATC
>CAILBQ010000646.1 GCA_903832475.1 uncultured Acidobacteriota bacterium
CTCCAGGCGTGCCCCACGAGCCCCGGTAATTGAAGTACAAAACATCCCAGCCCGCGCGCCGTATATCCTGCGCCAGGTCGAGGTTCTTCTCATTGCCGGGGAACCCGTGCAGAAGAATCACCGCCGGGTGGGGTCCCGCTCCAGCTGCAATGTACACCAGCGCGTTCAGCGCCGAGCCATGACTGGGGATCTGCATCGACTCCATAGCCGCGGCATTCTCGCGCTTGGGCGTCTCCACCAGCTTGTCTGAAGTGGCCTGCGCCCAGCCGTCAACGCGTGCGAAGCACGTCGAAGCCAGAAGAACAACACAGAATGAAAAATACAGAAGCCGTCGTGCTTGTCGTTGGCTCAACAGGTCGATCCTCCAGGAACTGCGAAAAGCGGCGCTGCCATCGGACAGCGCTCACATTTCCAAGAGTAACGCGCCTACCAGGGAAGCGGCTTGCCTACATGAAGAAAGGCCCCTGTGGGACCATCGTCAGGCAGTGTGGCGAGCTCAACACTGGTCTTGCCGCCTTCACTCACCTCCATCATCGCGTTAGGTCCGCCCATGTCCGTCTTGACCCATCCTGGATGGGCCGAGTTCACCTTGATCTTTGTATTGCGCAGATCGTACGCCAGGTGAATGGTAAGCGCATTGAGTGCGCTCTTCGATGCGTCGTAAGCGAACGCCTTGCTGTTGTAGATCGGCGAGCCCGGCGTGGCATGCAGCGTAAGGGACCCGAGGATGCTCGAAAGATTCACGATGCGCGCCGCCGGCGCTGCCAGCAGCAGCGGCAGCAGCTTCTGGGTCAACGCAAACTGTTGGAAGAAGTTGATATCGAAATGCTTTCTCAGCGATTCAATCGACGTCTCCGCGACCGTCGGAATATGACCTGAGCCGAACTCGGCCTCCGCATACCCCGCATTGTTGACCAGGATGTCGAGCTTCCCATACTCCGATTGAAAATACTCAAACGCCTTCTGATGGTCTTCCGGGTTCTGAATGTCGAAGACCAGGTAGTCGGCGATCACACCCGCCAGGCGCAGCTTGTTGACCGCTTCTTCGCCCTTCGCGGCATCGCGAGATCCGATCACAACGTGAATGTCCAGCGGCCCAAGGTCGAGCGCTGTCTGGTAGCCAAGGCCTCGGTTGCCCCCGGTAATGAATGCAATTTTCTGAGACGTCTCTGACATGCACTGCTCCTGAATCAAAATGACGGAGGCATCTGTTCGCAAAGCTAGATGCCACTCAGCCTTAGGATGCGCCTCGCAGAGCAAACGCTTCGCGATTCATGCGCCGGATCCGCGGGTGCCCGCGGTCTCGCTTCTGAGACCGGGGCCCTCCCCCCCCCGCAACACGTCCTCGTCTCTGGGTGGTCTACTACGGGACTCCGAACCCGGAAGCGCCAAAGAAAGTCTGGCTTTCCTCATTCCGAAATCAAATCCGCTGTCAGCCGGTCTCTTCGCTTGCCCGACTGCGAACCATGCCATCCGACGGCGACCACCAGGTAGAGCAGGAATAGATAGGGCAGCCAATTCTTCGGCGCTTCGGGGATGGGATAAAGCGTCCCCGCTAATACCAGCATCATCGCCGCGACCGCGGCTGCGGCAAGAAGTATCACCCCGGCGTTGAGCGTCTTCAACTGGCGCAGATGCAGCGGCAGGGCCACGGCCACCATCGCGTACACGGTGATGAAGCCATACGTCGCCAGCGAGCCCATCCAGTCATACACGGTCGAGCCTTCCACCTTCATCGCCGCCAGCACCGCCGGGAAAATCATCGTCGCCGCTCCGGTCGCCATCACCGCCATATGTGGCGTGTGGTTGCGCTTGTGCACGCGCCCCATCGAACTCGGAGCGATCCCATTCACTGCCATCAGCAGCAACACCCGCGCCGCCGCCGTCACACAGGCCAGCGTGCAGGCAAACATGCTCACCATCGCGGCCACGTCGAGCACCGGCCCCAGCTTCGGAACTCCCGCGGCCATCGACAACACGCTCATCGGCGCAGCACTGTCATTCAAATTGCCTGCGGAGGCGGGGAACCCCAGCACTTCGGTATACGAAGCCGCAATAAAAAACATGCCCGACAACACCGCGCTTTGAATCACCGCCCGCGAAATCGTCTTCAACGGATGCCGCGCCTCTTCGCCCAGTGTCGTCGCGCTTTCAAAACCCACAAAGCTGAACATGGCCAGCACCAGTCCAAGTCGCACCCCGGAGAAATGCACACCCTTCAGCGTGAACTGAGCCGGATCCACATGCAGCCCGCGATGCCACAACAACATCACAAAAACCGTGCTGATCAACGCCACCGACGCCAGCTCCACCCACACCATCAACTGCGCCGACACCTTCACGTCCCGATAGGCAATCCAGATAGAAATCAGCACCGCCAGAATGGCCATCGGAACCGCCGGAGCCGAATGCCCGGTGAACTCCAGCATCACCACGTTGGCATAGTGAACGAATCCGCCTGTGACCGATGCTCCTGTCGTCACGTAAGCCAGCAGCAGCGCCCAGGCAGCCACGCTGCCCAGCACCGGCGGCAGCGACGTCACCGTGTAGGTATAAAGCGAGCCCGGCGATGCGGACTCCTGCGCAAACCGCGCAATGCACATCGCCACCAGCAGCGTGCACCCGGTCGCCAGCAGGTAGGCGAGCCACGTTCCATTGCCCGCCGTGGCAAATACCAGCGGCACCGTCATCGCCGGCGAGCAAGTCGGAGCCATGGTCGAAATCGATTGCGCCAGCGTCTCCAGCGGCCCCAGTACATGCCGCTGCAGCCCGTAATGCGGCTGGATTGCTTCTTCGGCGGATTCAACGGCAACGGGCGGGGAATGCGGTGTCGACTCCGGTGTCAATAGCAAGACCTTTCTGGGTGACATGATTGAGGGCTGGAGAGTTCAGTCTGCTTGGACGCCTCCTTTGAGTCAAGCACTTTGCTGAGTCAAGCATTTTGCGAGTGCTACACTCCGGAAATGATTCCCGGAACGAAGATCGCGCCAGATCCCCACGCCATGCTCGAAGTGGCCATCGAACAAGCCCGCATCGGCCTTGCCGAAGGCGGCGTCCCCGTCGGCGGCGCCATCTTCAAACTCGACGGCACGCTGCTCGGCGCCGGTCGCAATCGCCTCGTGCAGAACGGCGACCCCTCCATGCACGGAGAAACCGACGCCTTCCGCGCCGCCGGCCGTCAGCCCCGCTACACCGACCTGATCCTCGTCACCACGCTCGCGCCCTGCCGCTATTGCTCCGGCCTCATCTCGCAATTCCGCTTCAGGCAGGTAATCGTCGGCGACAGCGTCAACGCGCAAGGCGGCATGGAAAGATTGAAAGCCGAAGGCATCGACATCCTCGACCTCGCCAGTCCCGAATGCATCGAAATGATCGGCGCCTTCCAGCGCGAACACCCCGACCTCTGGAACGAGTGCGTCGGCGAAGGCTAGAAGCTGATTTCAAACCCCGAAAACAAGCGAACTCCAACCGGGCAAAAGGTTGAGAGCACCGGGAAATCCTTTACGTTTTAGATCGAGTACCTGGTTTACAAGCCCCTTGCGGTGAGAGTGGCTTTGATTGTGGGTTTCGGCGGGTTTGGCCCGTCTTCAGCTACAGGATAATCGTCGTAGTAGCTGTGGTAACGTGGGAATCCCCGTAGGGACTTCCAAGGGGTGTGCGAAGGGTGGAAAGCCAGCTTTAGGCTTTCCATGCCCCGGCATTTCCATGGCTTGTTTTTTCGGTCGCGCGAATCTCAGCGAATAACAAGGTCGTCTAACGAAGCGCGGGTCGAAACCGCATCTCCGCGCTGTTGGATTGGCCCAGTTCGTAACCGGGCGTCGCTTATCCGCTTGGGGAGAAACGTGGTCTCGGGAACCTTGTAACAGCGCACGACTCTACAGCTCGCGGAAAAACTCCGAATTGGGTAGGCCGGGGATTCATCCCCGGCAATCAAGCGGACAAAATCAAACGGGGCTTCAGCCCCTGAGGTATGCCTTCCACCGTTCACCCACGACTATCCGCCATTTTCCGCTGGCTGCTCAGCTGGGCCGAAATGAGCCTTTCCTCTCAACCGCCTCAAATCGCTTCGCGAAAAACCTGTTCGACCATCATGCATCTCGCTTTTACGGAGGGAGCAGCAGCCTTCAGGCTGCTGAAAATGCCGGCAAAACAAGGACGGCTTCAGCCGCGGACCTTTCACCCTTCCTTCGATTACGACAAGAGCTCAGGAAAGCCCACCAAATCACGAGGCGCACAAAAACTCGTCATTCCCAAAATGGGCGACGAAATCCGCGCGGGAGAACAGAATTTGCCGCACGTCTCTCCCAAAGGCGTAGAGTCATAGCTGAGATTTCGCACTTGGACCCTGAGGAATCTCAGAATTTGGACAAGACCAGGGAGATACCCCCCACCCCCCCGGGGGTACATCGCCTTTCCTTCGCCGGATTCAAAATTCGGCCTTTCCAGATCACGATTCGCAATTCTCACGTCGCGTGAACTGTGCTTTCGTTCAGTCCGGCACTGAGATCCAGCCGCGCTTATCATTGCTCGCCAGCTCCGTCTCAATGATGCGCATCTGCCGCAAACCATCCGCAAACTGCGGATAATCCGGCTCGATCGACGGATTCTCAACCGACTCGTAAAACCGCTTGAACATGTTCTTGAACGTGTCGTGATAACCCTCGGAATGACCTCCAGGAATATGCGAATACGACTGCGCAGCGGCCTTCATCAACGAAGCATCCTTGACCAGCGTTTGGTTATACGAGTTACGATTTCCAATCCATAACTCGTCCGGAGCTTCCTGGTTCCACGCAACGCTCGCTTTCGTCCCGTAGACCTCGATGCTCAACCGATTCTTCCGTCCTGCGAATACTTCTCCCGCAGTGAAACTTCCCCGCGCCTGCTCTCCAAAATGCACCAGCACCGCGCCAAAATCCTCGTTGTCCACGACAAAATTCTCAAACGCCTGCGGCTTATCCATCTTGCCCGCAAAGGTTTCTACCCATTCCGTAGGCCGCTTGCGCGTCTTGTGGAAAGTATTTAGATCGGCGCATAACTCGGTGATCCGCAGACCAGTAACATGCTCGGCCATATCGCACCAGTGCGAACCGATATCTGCCATCGCACAGGACGGTCCTGACTCTCTCGAATCAAGCCTCCAGTTCCAGTCCGTGTCATAGAGCAGAAAGTCCTGCACATAACCGCCCTGCACCACGAGAATCTCGCCCAGATCGCCATCTTCCCGCATGCGTCGAATCTGCTGAACAAGGGGATAAAAACGCAGGTTGTGATTGGTGCAGTTGCGCAGGCCTTTCGCTTCAGCGAGCGCCACCATCGCCTCGGCCTCGGCGACGGAACTCGCCAGCGGCTTCTCGCACACCACGTGCTTTCCGGCTTCGAGCGCATCCTTCGCAGCCTGCGCATGGAACGCATTCGGCGTGCAAACATGCACAGCCTGGATCGTCGGATCCTCAAGAATGCGGCGGATATCCGTCTCCACGCGCTCGATGGAAAACTCCCGCGCCAGCTTGCTGCCGCGCTCCAGGTTCGTCGTCCACAACGCGGCAACTTCCACGTATCCAAGCCGGCTCACGGCTTCCAGGTGCACGCGACCCATAAAGCCGGTCCCTAAAATGGCAATCTTCACTCGCCTCGACAAAATCCCTCACCTCGCACGCAAAACTCCGCGCCCGATTATTTGTACCATCCGACATCTCAAGGGAGGGAAGCGTTCACGCACGCCCGTGCGTGAACATGGACGGTTGTGCCAGTCCATAGCGCGTTATATCTGAATCAAAAGAAAAAATATGGTGGAGGCGGCGGGAGTCGAACCCGACATCAGCGTTGAAAACACTCAACTTACTGATTCAGAGAATGCCAGCATTTCAGAGAATGCCACCATTTCCAAATCTTCCGTACAAATCACGTACAAAGATTTCCCAGAACTCCAGGACTTCCAAGCCTCTACTGCGCTCGCCCAACACGCCTAAGTGCTCTACCACCTTTATACATCGATTGTGCTCAAGTTGGTGTCAGTCCGAATTATCTTCCGTGGGAGAATCCGCAGAAACTATCTGCGGATTCAAGCCCGGAATCGGATCATCTGGCCCCAAGTAGGATTCGAACATACAATTCCTTCGGTAAACACCTGCCCGGCTTGTGCTGTGGCAACGCAAAAGGAACTTGTTTCGAGCGACAAGTCCGGTGGCATCTTCGATGGGATTGTGGAGCTCCTCAGGGCGGCAAGGTGCAAGATCGTTCCGAAGGGTAAGGATTATGTCGCATTCGAGATCAAGGCGCTCCAAGCCATCCTGTCTCCCCATTCCCGGCATCTCACCTTCGAACGGATGATCCTGCGGAGCCCGCTGCTCCAACGACACACAGCTGAACATCCCATCCTGAACGTGCTCAGTTCCATGCATACTTATTCGACGAATCGACCCACCCCATCAAATGCTGGGACTAAACATCTAGGAGATTCATTGACACAGGGGAAGTCTGCGTCTGTATGCTCACGTAAGGCTAGTGATCCAGGTTGGGCTGGCGCGGAATAAAAGTCGTGTTACTGCCGTAGGCTGTACCCCGCAGGTTCGACTCGATCTTTGACATGTTGTAAGACGTCACTTCCTGAACCGCCGCCAGAAGGCTTTGCAACAGTGTTCAGGCGTCCAATCTCAAGCTGAGTCTGAAGCGGCACCCTCACGGGTTGTCCCGAATTCACCTAATGCATCCCGAGATCGGTCAACAATTTGGGATGTGCTTCGTTCGACACGATCAGGTTGTGGCATATCGAACAGTCGTTCGTGATCGTCACGCCCGACTTGCTGGTGTGATTTCCATCGTGGCAACGGAAGCACCCTGCGGAGTCGGTGTGGCCGATGTTGTTCTGATGCGTTCCCCAGCGAACGTGCATCGACGGGAAGACATTGTGCGCGTAGATATCCACGAGCGTATTGGCAGAAGTCTCGACCTGTGAACGCTGAGTATCCATACCGCCGGATACTGTGATCGATAGAAAGTGATCAAAACGGAGAAAATGTGCGCCTTTGCTTCACCCTGTGAGTCGTACTTCGCGTTCAGCAGGGCAAGACCTTCTTTGTGCAGGAAGGGTAAAGACGCGTTGGGACTGCCCTGGGCCATGCTTTTGTCCAGCGCGCCTTCCGCCGTATTGAAGGAGTGGGCAGCGCGGTTGTGACAGCCAATACAATCCATGACGCGAGTCTGCCCGTCAGTGGGGACGGATGCTCCGGTTGCTATGAAGTCCGTGGCGGAGCCATCAATGTTGGTCTTCCTGACCCACGGAATATTCTGGTCGGTAGCGTCGGTGGCGATGTATTCGATCTTGCCTGAGGTCGAGTAGTTGGCGATGTATCGAATGGAACATTCAATCCCCGTTCCGCATGCCACGCTGTTCTACCCGGTAAGGTTCATTACGGGGAAGGAACACGGTGAGGACCGATTCATTGAATTGTCAACAGGAAGTGATGATGAACGTTGAAAATAAATCCGCGGACGAGATCGAAGGCAATGAAGAGAAGCTTTTGCGCATCGAGCAGGCCGAGACTGCAATCGAAAACAAGACCTCGCATCAAGGATTCCGAGATGCCAAGCTTCTGCTCGAATTGACAGATGAAGCGGCTTCTCTGGATACGACGCTGTGCCATGAAAAAGAGCGCCAGGCTAATAATCGGAATTGACGGCTGTTAGCTACTGGCGATTGGCGATAGGGCAAGAATCGTCGAACCTCACTTTTCGAACTCATGCGGCGAGGAATGCTAAAGCTTGCAAAGGTCTTCGCAAAGAACAACTCTCGCAAGCCATCTTCATCCTTCCATTTGACTGAAAGAGTCTAATTCCGGTTTGCTTCTGCGGCCCGGACGACTTCATCTTCCTCTTCTGCCTCATCGTCTTCCTCTTCTTCGGCAGCCTCATTTTCCGACGCTTCGTCGAGAGCATCTTCCGTACTCCGGTCCCGGTAGAGTTGCTTGATCTGGTCTTCTTCCAGAATATGAGGGATGGAATCGTTCTTTGCACTTTCGCCAAGGGTACTCAACATAGTCCCGGATAGCCCTGTAGTTGTCTCGATCATGTTACCTCCACAATGTCATGGTTGTAGATTGCGGTACGCCCATTACAGCAACGGCAAGGATTGAAGGGTGTATTGCCGCGAAGAAACGCAGGCCTCAGTGTGGGCAATCAAGGCTGATACTGCTGTACCGGATTGCACATCCAGTCTGTTGGCTTTTCGCGATCCGCTTGGGGGCATTCAATATGCGGGAGTCCGATTGACCAGTATTCGGCACACTTGCGTGGAACAATCAGCTCGCATTACTTCGAGGGAAACCTTATGGGTAGGGACGTAATGCAACGTAACTCAGTGTCGGTTGGTGGAAGCGTCTCGGCGCCGGTCCTTTCCATTGTGGCCGAAGCGACAATAAAGACGAAATTCGATTCAGACGCCGATAGGGAGTCGGAATGCCACAGGCAACTCCTCGCTCTGTCCGCGCTCCCGTTGGCAACTACGGTCCGTAGTATTCAGCTACATCCGGCAGCCGCCATGCTGCACTACGCAGGTCTGATTTTAGGCGCAACTTGTAGAGGCCCATATCGAAACCCAAGCGATCACGAAGTCGGTGGCGAATCCAGATGAACAGTTTTCCGAGCGAAGTTGCCGTCGCGACGACAGCCCTACATATCCAGAATCGAACAAGCACAGGACCACGAAACGAGTTGGCTCAAATGAATATGCAAATGCTGAAAGACACCGCGAGGCTGCTCTTCGCCGACGACAAAGGGTTGCTTGCGATGGATGAGAGCAACGGTACCTGCAACAAGCGATTTGCAGCACTCGGCATTGCGCAAACTGTCGAAGCCAGGAGGGCCTACCGTGAATTGATCGTGACCACTCCAGGGCTCGGTGAGTCGATAGGCGGCGCAATCCTCTACGACGAAACGATCCGGCAGAAGAAGAGCGACGGAACCCCGTTCGTCAAAGTCATTATCGAGGCGGGCATTACGCCTGGCATCAAAGTGGATATAGGAGCCAGGGAACTCGCTGGCCACCCAGGTGAAAAGGTCACAGAAGGCTTGGACGGACTGCGCGATCGCCTAGAGGAATATTTCCAAATGGGTGCGCGCTTTGCCAAGTGGCGTGCCGTGATTGCAATCGGTGATGGACTTCCGAGTTGGGGATGCGTAGAAGCCAATGCACACGCGCTGGCCCGCTACGCGGCGCTGTGTCAGGAGGCGGGTCTGGTCCCTGTCGTTGAGCCTGAGGTCATCATGGACGGAGACCATACGTTGGAGCAGTGCGGGGAAATCACAGACGAAGTGTTGCGCACCGTCTTCGGCGAGCTCTACGCACAAAGGGTGGTTATTGAAGGGATGATACTGAAGCCTAATATGGTGCTTCCCGGACTGGCCTGCACGATTGAGCCATCGTTAGAGGAGGTGGCCGACGCAACGGTGAATTGCTTTCTGCGAGCGGTCCCTGCGGCGGTGCCGGCAATTGCATTCCTTTCCGGCGGTCAGCCTGCGGAATTGGCCTCGGCCCGTCTGAACGCCATGAACGTGAGGTTCAAGTCGCGAATGCCGTGGGCACTGGCATTTTCGTTTGCGCGCGCCATACAGCAGCCCGCCTTGGAGATTTGGAAAGGTCGCGAGACCAACGTCGTGGCGGCCCAGCAAGTCTTGGTCGATCGAGCCCGCTGCAATCAGGCTGCGCGTCGTGGCGAATACTCCCAGCAGATGGAGGCGAAATGACTGGAAGTAAGCACAACCATGAAGGAAATCAGAGCGCCAGGGGTGAACCCGATCCAGGTCCATACTGGAGACGGATGCATCGTGACTGGCGTTTCTGGGCTGGCGCTGCCCTTATGGCTCTCGCGCTCACAATCTATGTCTTGAGTGATGATCTCGCGATGGTACCGGGCGGTCATCGGCAGCCGGCGATGCCTGCTAGCGCTCCGAATTGAGTTCAGCCGCAGGTGCCGTACAGTTGTCCTGATAGCCAGGTAGTACAACCGGTGCAATGAGGTGGCGTTTTACCAGACTATTTCCGAGATGGTGAGATGGCTCACGAAACCATGGACAAAGCACTGCAGGGCCCTTCCGCCTCGACCCAAGCAAACACTATCGATTATGGAGGAGGCTGCGGTCGTATCGGATAGTGTCCGAGACAAATCTGACAGGAATCGCGATCCCCTGATCACGCGGCCAACGTTAGTGCGGGGGATCTCAGACTGGGAGATAAATGAAGAAGCTTATCGTGTTTGATCTGGACGGCACACTTGCGCCAAGCAAATCGTCTCTGGCTCCGACCACCGCCTGTCTGCTTCGCGAGCTCCTGGACATCATCCAAGTGGCAGTAATCTCTGGGGGTGCATGGACGCAGTTTGAAAAGCAGCTACTCACCGATCTACCGCACGACAGCCGTCTCGCGAATTTGTGCCTGCTTCCAACCTGCGGAACGAAATTCTTTCAATACAAAGACAAGTGGGTGGAGCTCTACTCTGAGGACCTCACGCCAGAGCAAAAGAAGAAGATCATCGACGCCCTGAAGAATGCGGAGGCCGAAGCCGGCTATCAAGCCGATAATGTTTGGGGAAGCGTGATTGAGGACCGTGGAAGCCAGGTGACGTTCTCCGCGCTGGGCCAGCAGGCGCCTCTGGCGGAAAAGGTAAAGTGGGATCCGGAGTTTACCAAGCGTAAGAAAATTACAGCGATCCTGGCGACTCTGATCCCGGAGTTTTCCGTTCGCATCGGTGGAGCAACATCAATTGATGTAACCAAGCCTGGAATTGACAAAGCGTATGGGATAGGCAAACTTCGGGACACTCTTCACATCTCGTTGAAAGAGATGGTCTATATCGGCGACGCGTTATTCCCTGGCGGAAACGACTACCCGGCGGAACAAATCGGCGTGGTGTCGATCCCGGTGAAAGGGCCTGACGACACCAACGTTGTCATTACAACGATGCTTGCTTGTCTTGGCAGCAAATGAGCCGTCGAGCAATCGGTTTGGAATTCGTTAAGGCAGGCCATCCAATTGTGCAGATTTACCTTGCGACACGTATAAGTTCAACTCAAGGAACCCAAGCAGTGCTCTGAAACGAAGCCAGGATTAGGATGGATCGGGCTTCGACGTGGTCATTCAACGAAATCTTGGAACTACTGCTAGCCTGACGATACCGCGAGAAAGAGGATTGTTAACGTCATGAATCCGAAAAGGGCAGCCTCTGACAGCGCGCACCTGATCCAACTCTCTGGGGCGAGAATGTGTTCTGTTGCGGATTTAGGGCATTGTAATAGACAGGGAAGGTATCGCCCTGCACCCTGGTTTGATGCGATATGAAGATGCCATAGTAGGTTCTTGCATGGGCATAGTAGGTAAACGAGATGATCGAAGTCTTGCAAGAAGTTGTGCTTCGCAAGCTCCATAGTTTCCTTCTAGCGGGCGCGTAGTTGCAGGCTACAATTCTGGCTTCCGTCTCCATCCA
>CAILBQ010000647.1 GCA_903832475.1 uncultured Acidobacteriota bacterium
GCGGAGGCAGGCGCAGGCGCGGTGGGCGGTACGGCGGCGAGCGCGGCTACGCCGGGCCCCAACGTGTGGATTCCCGCGGAAGCGCTGATGGATTTCCATCTGAACACACCGATTACGGTGACGCCGGTAAGCATGGCAGAAGCGCAACGGCTGGCTTCGAACGCCCCGCCACCGTCGCAGCGGCCGACGCTGTATCGACGTGGACCGTATCCGTATCGCTATGGGTATCCGCCGCCGCCTCCACCTCCTCCGGGCTATTACCCGTACTAAGGCATGAATTTTCCGCAAGAAAGGAACCGGCTTCGGGCGCTGCTCGAGGCCGGTTTTTTATTTCGGGCCTGCGTAACGCGGCTGGTAGTTTCATGAAAAGGTTCCAAAATTGCGCTGCGTTGCGGTGGGCCTGGAACCACCGTTGGCGCGTTGACACCTACCCTTGCCCATGAAACCATGAAGGTGTGCTTCCGTCCGTTGTGCCTGGCTGGCTTCCCGCAGGTGCAAGCAATGCATGAAGTTGTTGGCTGAACGCAGATGAGAGTGTACTGCTGCGTGGCTTGCGACTCACGATCTTCTTCCCAGGCCTCCCAGTTGTTGCAGGACGCGGAAGAGTGAGGATGGCTTTGATTGAACTATGAAGTGCTTTCCTGCGACTCCGTCTCCTGGTCGCATGCGTTCCTGATTCGATCCTTTGAAGAACGATTGTTGAAGCTGTTTTCTGAAGGCAAGCTCTTCGGGACGGTGCATACCTGCATCGGTCAGGAGTTCACCGGCGTTGCCGTGGCGAGCCAATTGATCGACGGCGACAAGATGGTGAGCAATCACCGTTGCCATGGTCACTACCTGGCGCGCACGGGCGACGCCAATGGGTTGATGGCCGAAGTGATGGGGCGCAAGACAGGCATTTGCGGAGGCCGCGGCGGCAGCCAGCATATCTGCGCGCATGGCGTGTATTCGAACGGCATCCAGGGCGGCATGACGCCGGTGTCGGCGGGCATGGCGCTGGCGCAGAAGCTGAACGCGACTGGCAATGTTGTGATGACTTTCATCGGGGATGGGACGCTGGGCGAGGGCACGCTCTACGAGACGTTGAACATCATCTCCAAGTGGGATCTGCCCATGATGATTGTTCTGGAAAACAATTTGTATGCGCAGAGCACTTCGCAGACGCTGACGCTGGCTGGCGATATCTGTGCGCGGGCCGAAGCGTTTGGCATTGATGCGTATCACGGTACGACAGCCAATCCGAAAGAGCTGCAGGACTTGATGGCTACCGCGATTGGCAAAGTTCGCGGCGAGAGCAGGCCGGCGTTTTTCCGCGTGGATACGTCGCGGCTCATGGCGCATTCCAAGGGCGACGATGATCGTCCCAAGGATGAACTGGCTCGCTACTGGGCGCAGGATCCAATCACGCGGTTCACCGAGCAATTTCCGGAAGAGGCCGCAAAGCTGAAGGCGGAAGCAGAAGCAACGATCAATCACGCGGTCGAACTGGCGACACCGGCTCCTTATGCAGAGAATGGCGCCGATGAGGAGCTGGATCTTTCCGCGCCGGTCTGGAAGCGGACTACGATCGAAGGCAAGGAGCGCGTGGTGACCCGCATCTACCAGGCGCTGAAGCAGCACATGGAAGCAGAAAAGCGCGGATTCATCCTGGGCGAAGACATTGAAGGGCCGTATGGCGGCGCATTCAAAGTCACCAAGGATTTGAGCCAGGTGTTTCCTGGCCGCGTGCGCAATACGCCGATCAGCGAAGCGGCGATTGTGGGCATCGGCAATGGGCTGGCGCTGGCCGGGATGCATCCGGTGTGCGAGATCATGTTTGGCGACTTCCTTACGCTGGCTGCGGACCAGATCATCAACCATGCTTCGAAGTTCAAGTGGATGTACAACGAC
>CAILBQ010000648.1 GCA_903832475.1 uncultured Acidobacteriota bacterium
AGATCGAGGCGAAGGCGCTGAGGAAGCTTCGGCATCCTAGTCGGAGCCGGAAGCTGCGGGCGTTTGTTGAGGGTGTTAAGGAGCTGTAGAAAGCATCTAGGTGAAAGACGAAAGCCGCGGCCTGCGAGGGTCGCGGCTTTTTGTCGTTGCGCGACGCTGCTGGCACCGACCGCTGCTATCTTGAGTGGATGCGCATCCTGGAAGCGGTCCAACGAGTGTTTCGCAAGAAGCAGGCAGACGACGACATGCCGTACTCGATCGTCATGCTGTTTAGAAGCCCATTCAAGGTGACGGAAGAGGTTCTGGCAGCTGCGGCCAGCCGGGCCTATGGGGTAGCATACGACGGATCGGATGCGATGTATTTCGTGATGCTGAGCCCGTCGCTGAAGATCGTGAAGGCTGGCTCCTCATCGATTTCGTTATTGGAGTCAGCGCGTCCTTATTTTGACGATCCAGTAGAGACTGCAAAGAAGTTCGACCATCCTGAACTTCGAAAAGCGTGGGCGCAGCATCGCGGATGGGTCGCATTTGACCTTATCGGCAGTGACTTGCGCAAGAAGCAGGCATACCGGGTGCTGGCTTCGTTCGTCGCGGAACTTATGGATGACCGCTGCGCCGGTATCTATTTTCCGAAAGAAAACCAGTTCACGCCTCAGACGGATGGATCGGCTGTGAAGCATTTGCAATCGTTAAAGAGGTAGCTGTGGGTTTTGGGGCACGGGCTTTACTTTTTGATAGGAATCATCGAAACCAGCAGGCAGGGCGCAGGGGCTAAAGCCCTTTCACGGTAAGGGGCTCAATGGCACGACTGAAGTCGTGCCCTGTTACAAAGCCTCCTTTCGCCGAATTCATGGTCGAGTTGGACGCAATTTGCGGGGTGCGGTCTTACGGTTGGCGCAGCTTTTGTTTGTGCAGGACCAGGATGAGACCGGTGTCCTATAATCCTCCTTGCGTTTCTGACAATCCTAATCAAACGATTGAGTTGGGATGATGGCAGGATGTTGATTCTGGTGCGGGAGGAGTTTTGACGATGGGGATTTTGAGTCGGCGGGAGTTTGGGAAGGCTGTTGCGGTTTCGACTGCGGCTGCTTTGGCGGGGGTGGCGCTGCCGAAGTTTGCCTTGGGGCAGGGGAAGGTGGTCAGCCGGGAGTTTCCCAAGGGCTTCCTTTGGGGATGTGCGACGGCGGCTTACCAGGTGGAAGGCGGCGCGAAGGACGATGGGCGCGGGCCTTCGTTGTGGGATACCTTTTCGCACACGCCGGGGAAGACGCATGACGGAGAAACGGGCGATGTGGCGGATGATTCGTATCACCGCTACAAGGAAGATGTGCAGCTGCTGAAGGCGATGGGCGTGCAGACGTATCGCATGTCGCTATCGTGGTCGCGGATTTTTCCTGAAGGCAAGGGGCAGGCGAATGCGAAGGGGCTCGATTACTACCATCGTGTGGTGGATGAGCTGCTGGCGAATGGGATCACTCCGTATGTGACGCTGTTTCACTGGGACACGCCGGCGGCGCTCGAGGGAGGGTGGCAGTCGCGGGAGACTCCTAAGGCTTTCGGAGAGTATGCGGCGTATGTGGGCAAGCACCTGGGGGACAAGGTGCATCACTTCATGACGACCAACGAGCTGGTGTGCTTTACCGATCTTGGGTATCGTGAGGGGCAGTTTGCGCCGGGGCTCAAACTCGCAAACGGTCCGGCGAACCAGGTGCGGCACAACGGCATTTTGGCGCATGGGCTGGGGGTGCAGGCGCTGCGCGCGAATACTCCGAGCGGGACCGAGGTGGGACTGGCGGAGAATGCGATTGTGTTTGTGCCGGTGATTGAGACGGAGGAGCATATCAAGGCGGCGCAGAAGGCGACGCGGCTGGGGAATGCTCCGTTTTTGACGACCATCCTGGAGGGCAAATACCCGGCAGAATATCTTGCTCATGAAGGGGCCGATGCGCCGAAGGTCGAGGATGGGGACCTGAAGGCGATTGGGAGCCCGCTGGATTTTGTGGGGCTGAATATTTATACGCCGACCTATGTGCGGGCGGATGATGGGCCGATGGGGTTTGTGGTGGAGCCGGCGCCGACTTCGTATCCGCACATGGCTTCGCCGTGGCTGACGATTGGGCCGGAGTGCATTTATTGGGGCGTGCGCAATGTGAGCGAGCTGTGGAAGCCGAAGGAGATTTTCATTACGGAGAACGGGTGTTCTTCGGACGATGTTCCGAATGCGGCGGGGCAGATTGAGGATACGGATCGGGTGATGTACCTAAGGAATCATCTGACGCATCTGCACCGAGCGGCGGAGGAAGGGTATCCGGTGAAGGGGTACTTCTTGTGGAGCTTGATGGATAACTTTGAGTGGGCGGATGGGTATAGCAAGCGGTTTGGGGTGCATTATGTGGATTTCAAGACACAGAAGCGGACGCCGAAGCTGAGCGCGAAGTGGTACACGCAGGTGATTGCGAAGAATTCGGTGGAGTAGGTGGGGCGAGACGCCGGGCGGAAAGGGCCGATTTGCGGGGTTTCGTCGCGGCTGCGGCTTGGCAGGGGCGGAGTGTCTGCGTGAGACCTCGCACAGATATCTGCCGAGTGGCAAATGGGTCGGGCTTTCAGCCCTGCGATGGTTGAAATCCCTGTACCCAGGCCGCTGGCCTGGGCTGGGATGGCGCGGGCCGTTGGCCCGGAATTGCTGCATTCACGATGTGGTGTAGTTCTCACGCAGACACTGAAGCCC
>CAILBQ010000649.1 GCA_903832475.1 uncultured Acidobacteriota bacterium
AGGAGCTTTGTTTCAGGCTCCCAATATAGCCATCTGTTATCGAATGGACGGTAGGTATACTTTACGATTTGCCATTGCCTTATTCCCTTTTGTTGAAGGGCCTTCCTCGTTGCCACAGGATCGAAACGAGCACTCCTTTGCATTGCAGAGGGAACGAAGACGGAAATCTCCGCATTCGTCTCATCCGTCCCAAGATACCTCCTCATTCTGGCCTCAAGCCGTTCCCGGTCTATATCGATAACGAGGGAATCGCGGCTGGTCTTAACACCGGGGCAGGAAAAGGGAAAGACTTCAGGAAGTCTTGGCCACGAAGTGTACTCCACCGCATGTGAGCGTTCTGCAAAAGGCAATCCAAGGCCCGCAACTGGAGCAAATGTGTCATAGGAAGGCTCAGCTTCATGGTTGGACTCTGACTCCAGTTGTGCGAGCTTTCCGGTTCCCCAGAGGTCGCGTAGGCGAATGACCGATGATGATTGCGACCTGGAATGCCGCACGAGAGTGGTAATGGCCGTGCCGAGCTGGATGCCCTCTCGATTTTGCGGAGTAGAAAATGCACTTGGATCGGGGCGCCCTTCCGGAGTTGTTTTCCCGGTTTTGAACTTATCCCCATTGAGATTGTCGATGTAGACGGAATCGAAGGTAGTCAGGTATCGATGGCGCATTGACGGATGAGAGAGCCCATCCAGCCACGCATTATTCGAAACGAATGAAACGATACCGCAGCTCTCCGGATTTCCCGAGACATGCGCATCACCCACGATGCGGCGCTCGGCGATGCGGAAGAATCTGACATAGAGGTCATTTAGGCCCTGGCCCTGAGGAGCCGGAAGGCCTGGAACCTGTGAGCGATAAGCCGTAGTGAGATCCCGCTCCTCGTCGATTTTGGCGATGCCAGCGTACCCGTTATAGGGCGGATTTCCGAGGATCACCAGAATTGTGTCATTCTGCTTGATGTTCTCTGAGTCCTCGCGTTCCCGGCGAAACTCCTCGAAGATGACACTCTGAGGATGGCGCTCCGGCACCCAGCCTGTGAGCGCATTGGTGAGAAATATGCCGGCCCTTGCATTGTCCGCGAGCGGCGCTCCTGCATTCTCCAGCAGCGACGCAATTTGAAGATGGGCAATCACGAATGGAGCAGGCATGATCTCGAACCCAAATACCCGGCTCAGCGCGGCAGTGCGCAGATCATTGGGAACGAGAACATCATCATCTCCTGCCTGTTCCTGCAGGGTTCTGTGGATGCGCTGAAGGACGGCCGTCAGGTACGCGCCGGTGCCGCAGCAGGGGTCGAGAATGCGGACTGATGGACTGGCGAGGCCGAGTGGCTGATTCAGTTCCGAACGCAGCAGCAGGTCCACGCGCTCGACCATGTAATGGACGATTTCCTTTGGTGTGTACCAGACGCCGAGATCCTTGCGCAGCTCTGGGTCGAATGCCTCAAGGAAGGGCTCGTAGAAATAGGCGACGGCGACATCGTCGCGGAAGGTGCTGAAGAATGACTCTTCAACGCGATTGAGCGCCTCGCCAGCCAGGTTTAGAACCTCTTGCAATTGCAGTGAGTTCAGGGCGCCGGGATCAGCGACTTCACCGAATAGCTTTCGGAGGACCGGCACACGAAGATAGTGCGCGGAAACCCTCCAGTCGAAGCGGGCCTGAGGAGCACGGCCTTCCGGGGAGCGATGCCATAGGACCCACGCCGAAAAAATGCCGTAGAACAACGTTTGAACAAGGGTGGACCGGAAAAAATGCTCGCCTTTCTCGCCCTCGAACTTTATCCCGAGCGATTCCTGAAGTGCCCTCTTAACCGCATCGAAGCTGGCCAAGGGATGATCCTCGGCACGGGCCTTAGCCTCGCGCGCATATGAGGCGAGAAGCCATGCAACATCTTTCGGCTGGGTGAGCGGCGCGCGATATAGCATCACGCGGCGCAAAAAGTCGGGAAAGAGGTCTGCATGACGATCAAATGAGCTGATGGGATTCGTCCATAGGGCCGCTGCGCTCGGTGCCAGAACATATCGTTCAAGTGTCTTTGGCATTCCCGCAGATAGCTGAAGAAGCCGGAATTCTCGCAAATTGGTTATTAATGCGAGTCCATATTGTTGCAAATAGCGATTCGTCTGTGGTTCATTGGTGAGCGCGTCAAGGTTGTAATCTGCCGGCTTGATCTCAACGACGCCACGTTCGGGGTTCAGGAGAGGAAGTGGCTCCGAATTTTTGCGTTGCTTAGCATGCTGGGGAAAGAAACCGCCGTCTGGCATACCCGCGCCGCTATTTCGCAGCTGAGTGGAGAACAGGACAGGAGGACGGAGGGTTTGGCCCACCGTGTTGAACAGCCGATCTACAGGAGGATAGAAGGACGTTTCCGCTGTGGCCGATCCGGTGGACCGGATCGCGCGCAGTTCGGTGATGTAAAGAGCGACCAGATCAGCGGATGGCATGCTCCATCCATAATTGCACAGCCATAAGGGCAGTGAGATTACTGGAATGTGTACTAAAGGCTTATCGCAAAAGCCCTAATAGCCTACCCACATTTCTACCCACACAACTCGATGATCTGTACGACTTCTGCGTATTTAGGCGTTTCCCGCAGAGCTGTAAGTTGTTGAAAAGCTTAGAAGCGGGAGATTGACACGGTAGAGGTCAGGAGTTCGAGTCTCCTCGTGCCTACCATATTTTCAATAAATTCAGCAATTTAGAGCAATGACCTCTGCTTTCTTGAAATCTTTAGGGTGCTGAAGGGTCTCAGCACTACCCTCCTCGAAAAGCTTCGAGAAGACCAGAGTCTGAGCGAGCCGTTTTTCGTCGCTGAGCGATTGCTGATAAATCTCCATCGTGATCCGGCTGTTGGCGTGGCGGAGGAGCTTCTGGGCGGTCCTGAGGTCTACTAGATACGCTGGGGACCTCGTTGGTATCGTGGCGATTTGCATTCGGATTTTCTCCTTGGCAGGCACAACGATGGCTGACGACGAGTTTACCGGGTCTCGGAGGGCAGAAGGGACTTGTGCAGGCGGCAACCCTTTCCGAAAGGAAACAAGCCCGAACCTAGAGAACAAGATTCAGAAGCAGGTATCTGAATCAGGTGGGTCCGAATAAAAAAAGGAAGACTTCCTGTGCGTTTCGATTACCTGCGTGGTGGAAAGACGGACTGAGGTCGGAGCAGTCGCCAATGTCCGCGATGTGCCAGTCGTACGGTAGCTGAGATGGGATGACACTTTACCGGAGCCTGGGGCGTTTTGGGGAATCACCTCGAAAATTGGGTGCTGCCGTTGGCGATGAGAGAACCGATCAAGATCGTTCTCGTGGAATCTCATTCGGCGCGAAGAGTTTCAACAGGATCAACCTGGGCAGCTCGTAGCGTCGGCAACGATGCGGCAGCAATCGAAACGAAGATGAGTAGAGCGGTTACCGAAGCCAGAGTTCCGGGATCGAACGGCCTTACGCCATACAGAAAGGAACTGATGGCGTGGCCGGCGGCCCATGCTCCAGCGATGCCGGGGATGAGGCCTAGGATCACCATCGCTCCAGCCTGGTGAAGAACCAGGCGTGCTACTTTTGGGCGCGAGGAGCCAAGCGCCATGCGGATGCCTATTTCGCGGCGACGGAGGGCAACGGAGTGGGCGAGGACTCCGTAGATGCCGATGGCAGAGAGAGCCAAGGCGACGAAGCCAAAACCGGAGACGAGGCGCAAGGTGAGCCGGCGCTGGGAGAGCGAGTCGGAGATGGCTTCTGACATGGGACGGAGGCTCATCTCGGTCATGCCGGGAGCTTCTTCTTTGATGGCAGTGCGAAGCTCTGCAGTCACGGTGGTGGCGGGCAACCTGGAGCGGATGGCGAACTGAGCGGCCATGCCGAATACGCCGGCGAGCATGGAGTTCTCAGGGAGCTGCAAGTAGTCGATGTAGACCATGGGCGGGACCGGGGCGCCAAGGTCAGCCCCCTGGATTTCGTTTTCGACAACGCCTACGACGGTCATGGTTTGAAGTAATGGCATTTCGGCGTCGGTGTCCCCGGGATTGCGGTGAAATTTGAGGGTAGCGCCGAGAGGCGACCGGCCGGGCTGCGTATCCAGGTATTTTCTCTTGAAAGCCTGATTGACAAGGACCACGACGGCAGCGCTGGTTTCGTCGGGTGGCGCAAAGCCTCGCCCTTGGAGCAGGCGGATGCCGCTGGCCTGGACAAAGCTGGTGCTGACGAAGCTGTAGTGGGCGGAGTCTCCCTTTTGGAAGGGATGGCCGGCGACGTCCGTGGTTCCGTCCAGAACCATGTTGTAGTTGGAGAACGGAATCTGGGTCTGCATGGCGACGGATTGAATGCCGGGAAGGGATTCAAAACGGTGGAGCAGGCGGGTCTCCGTTTCTCGAATCGGATTGATGGGCTGATTCGGGTTTTCAGGGATCAGGACGAGCGTGGAAACACCCTGTGGGTCGAAGCCCAGGCTGACGTTCGCCAGTTGCCGAAGGGTGCAGACGAAGAGGCCGCCGGTGACGAGGAGAATGCAGGTGAGGGCGATCTGAAGAGAGACGAGGATTCCCGGGAGCTTTGACTTGCGGGTGACGCTTTTCGCGTTGACGCGGGTGGTCGTGGTGCGGCGAATGTTGAGGGCTGGAGCGATGGATGCGGCGATGTCGACGAGGATGGCTAAGAGGGCTGTACCAACGAGGACGACAGGGTGAATGGACAGCTCATCGAAACGTGGAAACTCCTGGCCGTAGGCGCGCCGTACAAGTTGGACGACGGCGTAGGCGATGGCTCCGCCCAAAGTGGCGCTGAACAGCGAGACGAGGATGCTCTCGGTGACAAGCTGCTGAATGAGGCGGCCGAAGCTGGCGCCAAGCGCGGCACGGACGTTCATTTCGGGCATGCGGCTGGCGGCGCGTCCGATCTGGAGGTTGGCGGCGTTGGCGCAGGCGATGAGAAGGAGTACAGCGACTCCCCCGAGCAGAGCTACGAGGGGCTTTTGGAGGTCGCCCACGACGACGTCGCGATAGCTGCGGAGGATGAGGTGTTGGGTTGTTCCCGGGTGCGCAGCATCTGGTTGGGTG
>CAILBQ010000650.1 GCA_903832475.1 uncultured Acidobacteriota bacterium
CAGAGTTTCAGCGACTGGTTCTCTCCCAATCCCAATGTGAATGAAGAGGAAGCTGTCGCCATGCCGTATCGCAATTATGGATCGGGCACGGAAGACATGCGGCCATTCAACGTCTATGGCTACACGCTGCTGCTCGATCCGACGCGCACGGTGAAGAGCTTCATTCTCCCGCAGAACCGGGCCGTGGTGATCCTCGCGGCGACGCTGGTGACGGAGAAGCTTGGCACGCAGGCAAACCTTGCGTCGGCATTCAACGCGACCGGCATCTACACCGATGGAACGACCTTCGCTGGAGATGGCGGGATCGATACGGGCGGCGCGGCATTTTCAGCGAATCTGCTGGGTGATGCAGCGGGCCCAACGAGCGTAGTGGTATACGACCACAAGTTCAACCTGGCCGCGGCCAATCAACCGAACGTGGTGTATGCCAACGGGCAGAAGATTCCGCTGCCCAAGGGCGTGTTCAACCAATTGCATCTGCTGGGTACGGGTGTGCAAGGGGATCAGACTTCGCAGACCATCCGTGTGCACTACACCGATGGAACGACAACCACCTTCACGCAAAGCTTCAGCGACTGGTACACGCCGGGAGGCTTTCCGCGTGAATCGGACGCGATTCGCATGCCGTACCGTGACTTTAACGACGGGTCGCAGGACCAGCAGAACTTCAACGTCTACGAGTACACATTCCCGTTGAATGAGAAGAAGACGGTGGAATCGGTAGAGCTGCCGCAGAACCGGTTTGTCGTGCTGCTTGGTATCACGCTGAGCGACGATCCGGGAGGACCGAACTGGGTAGGGCCTTGCGGCTTGCCCAGGATTCCAACGCTGTAATGCATCGAAGCTGTTCGAACATCCGGGTTCACTCGAAAGAGCGAGCCCGGATTTTTTGTGCCGGCAACGGCTCCATGCACGGAGGAAACACGATGCTCAATCGGCGTAGCCGGGACGGGGAAAGCTGGCCAAGTGAGCGATGGCTTCCTCGGCGCGGGTGCGAAGCTGGACCAACTCTTCGCGAGGTTTGTTCTGGAGAGATTTCAAGGGTCCCATCATGCGGAAGTTGTTGGACAGCGTGTCCTGATGGCGTTCGAGAAATGTCCAGTAGAGCGCGGTGAAAGGGCAGGATCCGGGGCCGGTGGAGCGCTTGGGGTCGTACTGGCAATGGCCGCAGAAGTTGGACATGCGATGGATGTAGGCGGCTCCGGAGATGTAGGGCTTGGTTGCGGTCAATCCGCCATCGGCGTAGGTGGCCATTCCCAGCACGTTGGGCTCGACGACCCAGTCATACGCATCGACGTAAGCGAACCAGAACCAGTCGGTGAGCTCGCGCGGAGAGAAGCCGCAGAGCGTGGCCAGGTTGGAGAGCACCATCAGGCGGGTGATGTGATGCGACCAGCCTTCGTCGATGACCTGGGCGACCACGGTGTCCATGCAGTGCAAGCCGGACTTGACGCCCCAGTAGACGGCGGGCAAAGGCAGAGAGGCGCCTAGCGCGGAGGGTCGCGCGCCGGCGTAGGGGTCAGTCGCGCCGGGAGCTTTGTAGGCAGCGGCTGCGGCCGGAGTTTGGTCGGGCGACCTTTCCTGCGGCCGTACAGGAGGCTCCTGAGGGACGTGGCCTTTCAAGAGGCGATAGCCGTCGGTCTGCTCGTGAATGTGACGCATGAATTCGCGCCAGCCGAGCAGCTGCCGGATGAAGCCTTCGCAGGAGGCGAGTGGCGCGGTGCCTGCTTCGGCGCGGGCGGCTACGTCGCGGATCAGGTCGAGAGGCAGCAGGCGTCCCAGGTTGAGCAGGACTGAGGTCTTGGAGTGAAAGAGCTGAAGGTGATCGTCCCGCATGGCGTCTTCATAGGGGCCGAAGTTGGGCAGGAGATGGTTCAGGAAAAACTGCCAGAACTCGTCGCATTGCTTCCGGGTGCAGGGGAGATTGAAGTTGGCGATGGAGCCGAAGTGATGGGGGTAGAATTCTTCGACCAGCGCGATGACTTCTTCGGTGATGGCGTCGGGAGGGAACGACGGAGGGTCGGGCACCTGCACCTGGTTGCGAAAGGGTTTGCGATTGTCCGCGTCGTAGGAGAACTGGCCGCCGAAGGGTTTGTTCCGCTGCATGAGGACGCCGGTCTTCTGGCGCATGCGGCGGTAGAAGCGATCCATGACGTAGGA